>NZ_FUKP01000001.1:0-30044 GCF_900163825.1 Micrococcus lylae
GCTTGGGGGCAAGACTCCCGCTCAACGAGTGTCATCAACGTGATGGCCGGGTACACCTAGACTGGCCGGGTGACCACCCCGGACCGCGTGCACCTGGACCACGCCGCCACCACGGCGGTGCGGCCGGCCGCGCTGAAGGCCCTGACCGAGGCGGCCGCGCTGCCGGGCAACCCGGCCTCCCTCCACGCCTCCGGCCGCCGGGCGAAGCTGTGCCTCGAGCAGGCGCGGGAGCGCATCGCCGCGGCGCTCGGGGCGCACCCCACCGAGGTGATCCTCACGTCCGGGGGCACCGAGGCGGACAACCTCGCCGTCCAGGGGCTGTATCGGGCCCGCCGCGCCGCGGCGCCGGAGCGCACCCGGATCGTGCTGACCGGCATCGAGCACCACGCGGTCCTCGACGTGGTGGACTGGCTCGCCGCGCACGAGGGCGCCGAGCCGGTGCTCGTCCCGGTCGACGACGACGGGCGGGTCGACCTCGCCGCATGGGAGACCGCGCTGGCCGCCGCACCCGAACGGACCGCCCTGGCCACGCTGATGTGGGCCAACAACGAGATCGGCACGGTCCAGCCCGTGGCCGAGGCCGCGCGGCTCGCGGCCGAAAACGGGGTTCCGATGCACACCGACGCCGTCCAGGCACTCGGGGCGGTGCCCGTGGACTTCGCCGCGTCCGGGGCCGCGAGTCTGGCCGTCTCGGGTCACAAGGTCGGCGCCCCCGTGGGTGTCGGCGCCCTGCTGGTGCGCCGGGACGTCACGCTGGAGGCGGTGCTGCACGGCGGCGGCCAGGAACGCCGCCTGCGCTCGGGCACGGTCTCGGTGGCGCTGGCCGCGGCGCTCGCTGCCGCCGTGGCGGAGGCTGTCGCGGAGCAGCCTGCCGAGGCCGCCCGGCTGGGCGCGCTGCGGGACGAGGTGATCGCCGCCGTCGACGCCCTGGACGGGGTGCGTCTGACCGGGCCGAGGGACCTCGACCCGGCGACGGGGACGCCGCTGCCGCTGGGGACGCGCAGGCTGCCCGGCAACGTCCACATCACCGTGCCCGGGCGGACGGCGGACGCGCTGCTGTTCTCCTTCGACATGGCCGGACTGGACACCTCGTCCGGGTCGGCGTGCACCGCCGGGGTGGCCGAGCCGTCGCACGTGGTCGCGGCCCTGCCGGGGCGGACGGAGGCCGACGCACGGGCCACCCAGCGGTTCACCCTCGGTCGGACGACGACGCCGGCCGAGGCGGCCGCGCTCATCGACGCGCTGCGGACGCTGCTGGGGCCGGGCGTCTAGACTGGACCGCCCGTCCGTCGTCGAGAGAGGGGTCCGACCGTGAAGGTCCTGGCCGCCATGTCCGGGGGAGTCGACTCCGCCGTCGCCGCGGCGCGTGCCGTGGACGCCGGGCACGAGGTGGTGGGCGTGCACCTGGCGCTGTCCCGCATGCCCGGCACCCTGCGCACCGGCTCCCGCGGCTGCTGCACCATCGAGGACGCCTCGGACGCCTGGCGCGCCTGCGAGCGGCTCGGCATCCCGTTCTACACCTGGGACTTCTCCGAGAGGTTCAAGGAGGACGTGGTGGACGACTTCGTGGCCGAGTACGCCGCGGGCCGCACCCCGAACCCCTGCATGCGCTGCAACGAGAAGATCAAGTTCGCCGCGCTGCTCGAGCGGGCCCTGCAGCTCGGCTTCGACGCCGTCTGCACCGGCCACTACGCCGCCGTGCGCCCCGGCCCGGACGGCACCCCGGAGCTGCACCGTGCCGCCGACGACGCCAAGGACCAGTCCTACGTCCTCGGCGTCCTCACCGCCGAACAGCTCGAGCACTGCCTCTTCCCGCTGGCCGACACCCCCTCCAAGGAGCTCGTGCGCGCCGAGGCCGCCGAGCGCGGGCTGTCCGTGGCGCAGAAGCCCGACTCCCACGACATCTGCTTCATCCCCGACGGGGACACCCGCGGCTGGCTCGCCGAGCGCATCGACCTGGCCCCCGGGGCCATCCTCGGCACCGACGGCGAGCGCCTCGGCACCCACACCGGCGCCCAGGCCTACACCGTGGGCCAGCGCAAGGGCCTGGCCATCGGCCGTCCCGCCCCGGACGGGAAGCCGCGCTTCGTGCTGGAGGTGCGGCCGAAGGAGAACACCGTGGTGGTCGGCGGCCGCGAGCTGCTGGACGTGGATCGCATCGAGGGCATCCGCCCCACCTGGGCCGGCGCACCGCTGCCCGAGGCCGCGGCGGGGGACTGGTTCGACTGTCAGCTGCAGTTCCGCGCCCACGGGGAGATCGTCCCGGCCCTCGCCCGGGTGGGCGCCGGCGGCGAGCGCTGGCTGATCCGGCCGGAACGCCCGCTGCGGGGCGTGGCGCCGGGCCAGACCGCCGTGCTCTACCGCGGCACCCGCGTGCTGGGCCAGGTCACGATCGACCGCGCCCGGAACCGGGCCCTGGACGAGGCGCCGGGACCGGACGGGGAACGGACAGCGGAGCCGGACCGAGACCGGCCCGCGCAGTGAGACGGCCAGGACCGGGCCGCCCGCCGTTTGTAGGGTGGCTGGCATGAGCGCGCAGTACGACCCCCACGCCAGCTCCCTCGCCGGTTCCGCGGAGCCGGCCGTCCTTCAGGAGCTCTATGCGATCCGCGGGAGCATCGACAACATCGACGCGTCCCTGGTCTATCTGCTCGCCGAGCGCTTCAAGTTCACCCAGCGCGTGGGCCGGCTCAAGGCCGAGCACGAGCTGCCGCCCTCAGACCCCGGTCGTGAGACGGCGCAGATCGCACGCCTGAGGGCGCTCGCCGAGGACGCCGACCTCGAGCCCGAGTTCGCCGCCAAGTTCCTCAACTTCGTCATCGCCGAGGTCATCCGCCACCACCAGGCGATCGCCGAGGAGGAGCACGACGGGCAGGCCCGGCATGACGACTGATCCCGCCCCGACGACGGCACGCGACTCCGTCTCTCCGCTCGCCGTGGACCCGGCCGAAGCCGCCCGGCACGGGCTCGCCCCGGCGGCCGAGCCGGCGGAGCCGGGACGGGTGCGTGCCCTCGTGGGCGGCACCTGGCGGGGCCTGAACGCGGCCGAGGCGGCCCTGGCCACCCTCGGCGAGGCGGGGGACGCGCACTGGCCGCTGCTGCCCGAGCTGCCGGACCGTGGGCCCGGGGCCGAACCGGTCGGCCGCACCGCCGCACTGCTGCCGGACCTCGCCGTGGACCTGCAGCCGCACGGCTGGCGCATCAGCCCGCCCGGGGCCCGGAGCAACGGCATGGACCATCGCCGTGCCACCGCGCACCTGTCCGAGGACCTGCACCGTCTGGCGGACACTGCCGGCGCCGAGGGGATCGGGATCGACCGTCTCGCCGTCCGCGTCGTCGGGCCGCTGAGTCTGCTCGGGAGCCTGTGGCTGCCCGGCGGCGAGCGTGTGGCGGTGGACGCCGGTGCCCGCCGGGACGTGGCCGCGGCCTGGACCGAGGGCGTGGCAGGTCTGCTGTCTCGGCTTCGCACCGAGGCCGGTGCCCGCCGCACAGCCCTGTGGATCGACGAGCCCCTGGCCGCCGCGGTGCTCGCCGGAGCCCTGCCCACCGCGTCCGGGTACCGCACCGTGCGCTCCGTGCCCCGTGACGAGGCCCGGACCCACTGGCGGGCGGCCCTGGCCGTCCTCGCCGGCGAGGAGGCCCGGGCCTCGGGCGTGGCGCCCGCGCAGGTGTGGATCGACGCCGGCCGTCGTGGCTGCTCCGCGGAGGAGGGCCCCGGCCCGGCCGAGCTGGCTCTGCTGGCCTCCGAGGCCCTGCCGACGCCGGTTGCCCCCGCTGCGGACGACGGACGCAGCGGCTCGGCCGCCCAGACCGTGGGCGTGGCCCTGGACGCCCCGGACCCGGACGTCCCTGCCGGCCCCGCCGCCTGGGACGTCGTCGGCGGCTGGAGCGAGGCCGGCCGACCGCTGGCGATCCGGCACGTGGCCGGCCGCGGACCCGCGGCGCTGATGCGGGACGTCGAACGCGTCGGACTGGACCCCGCGCTGACCGTCGGCTGGACCATGATGGGGCCGGCCGTCGTCGGGAAGGAAGCGCTGCGCCGGACGGCGCAGGCCGCGGACGAGCTCGAGGACCGCCGCACAGACCTGGCCGGCTGATGCTGCAGGTCCGTCCCAGAGCACGGTGACGGGCTGCCCGGCCAGGGGACGATAAGCTGGCCCACAGACATCGGGCGGGGCCGGGCAGGTCCTGCCGAGGCATCCCGTGCACAGGCGCAGGGGACCAGCAGAGGACTAGCAGAGGAGGCCCAGATGAGCCGAGCCACCATCCTGGTCGTGGACGACGACGAGGCCCTGGCCGAGATGATCGGCATCGTCCTGCGCAACGACGGCTTCGAGCCGGCGTTCGTGAAGGACGGTTCCTCCGCGCTGCCCACCTTCCGCGCGGTGCGCCCGGACCTCGTCCTGCTCGACCTCATGTTGCCGGGCATCGACGGCATCGAGGTCTGCAAGCTCATCCGTGCCGAGTCCGACGTGCCGATCGTCATGCTCACCGCCAAGTCCGACACCGCGGACGTGGTGCGCGGCCTCGAGTCCGGCGCCGACGACTACGTCCCCAAGCCGTTCAAGCCCGCCGAGCTCGTGGCCCGTGTCCGCGCCCGCCTGCGCGAGGGCGACTCCCGTGCCCCCGAAACCCTGAAGATCGGCGGCCTGGACATCGACGTGGCCGGCCACCAGGTCCGCCGCGGGGACGAGGTCATCTCCCTGACCCCGCTCGAGTTCGACCTGCTCGTCGCCCTCGCCCGCAAACCCTGGCAGGTCTTCAGCCGCGAGATGCTCCTGGAGGAGGTCTGGGGCTACCGCCACCAGGCCGACACCCGCCTGGTGAACGTCCACGTGCAGCGCCTGCGCTCCAAGGTCGAGCCGGACCCGGAGAACCCGACCGTCGTGCTCACCGTCCGCGGCGTCGGATACAAGGCCGGCCAGGGCTGAGGCCGTGGCCCAGGCCCTGGACCAGGAGGAACGGGACACCCGCACGTTGCCGGCCGCCGGGGCCGTCCCGGTCGTCGCCGAGCCCGAGCCGGTCCGGCACTCCCGGCTGAACCCGCTGCACTGGCTCCACCGGCTGCGGCGCGCGTGGCGGCGGTCGCTGCAGCTGCGCACCTCCATCATGGTGGGTGTGCTCACCTTCGTGGCCTCGGGGCTGCTCGCCCTCTTCTTCGCCCAGCAGATCTCCGACGCGCTCGTCGAGGCCCGCTTCGAGCAGATCGAGGTCGATGCGAACCGATCCCTGGCCCAGGTCCGCGACACCTTCGCCCTGGCCGGGACCCCCGAGACGCCGCTGACCGACGTCATGGTGTCCCAGACCCTGCGCTCCCTCGAGGGCGACTCCTCCACGCTCGGCCGCCGGTTCATGCTCGAGCCCCTGCCGGACACGGACTCGGCCGACATCGGCCGTGTCTCCTCCTCGCAGCTGGACTCGGGATCGATCCCCGCCGACCTCAAGTCCGCCGTCGCCGCCGGCACCGGCGTCTACTACGCCCATATGGCGATGGAGGACGAGGGCGGGACGGTCCATCCGGCACTGGCCTTCGGCACCCAGGTGATCCTCCCGCCCGGTTCCGGCTACTCCCTCTACCTGGTCTACGACCTCTCCGACGTGCAGAACTCGCTGGACTCCGTGCTGCGCGTGCTCATGCTCTTCGGCTCCGGCTTCGTGCTGCTCAACGTGGTGGTCTCCGCCGCAGTGATCCGCCTCGTGGTGCAGTCCGTGCAGCAGGCCTCCCTGGCCGCCGAGACCCTCTCCCGCGGCAACTTCGAGGTCCGCATGCCGGTCCACGGCGAGGACGAGGTCGCCCGCCTCGGAACCTCCTTCAACCGCATGGCAGACAACATCCAGGACCAGATCACCCAGCTGGCCCAGCTGTCCCAGATGCAGCAGCGCTTCGTCTCCGACGTCTCCCACGAGCTGCGCACCCCGCTCACCACCGTGCGCATGGCCGCCGACGTCCTCTACGGCTCCCGAGACGACTTCGACCCGGTGAACCGCCGCTCCACCGAGCTGCTCTACCACCAGGTGGACCGCTTCCAGGCGATGCTGGCCGACCTGCTCGAGATCACCCGCTTCGACGCCGGCGCCGCCATGCTCGCCCTCGAGGAGACCGACCTCTTCGCGCTCTGCAACGACGTCATCCTCACCTCACAGCCCCTGGCCGACCGCGCCGGAGTGGAGGTCTTCGTGGTCCCGCAGGGCTCCAGCTTCCTGGCCCGCGTGGACCCCCGCCGCATCGAGCGCATCGTCCGCAACCTCGTGAACAACGCCATCGAGCACGCCGAGGGCCACCCCGTGGACGTCGTGGTCTCCGGAGACGGCGAGGTCGTCTCCGTCGGTGTGGTGGACCACGGCATCGGGATGTCCGCCGAGCAGGTCGAACGCGTCTTCGACCGCTTCTGGCGCGCCGACCCGGCCCGCACCCGCACCACGGGCGGCTCCGGGCTCGGCCTGTCCATCGCCACCGAGGACACCCGCATCCACGGCGGCAGCCTCGCCGCCTGGGGCGAGCTGGGCGTCGGCTCCTGCTTCCTGCTCACGGTCCCGTGCGACCAGCCCCCGGCCGGCGTCCCGCACTCCGAGGAGACGATGGTGGACCACGCCGCCCTGGCCCTGCCGCCCGTCTACGACGTCCGCGAGCGCCGCCTCGCCTCAGACCCCCACCGGCCGCTCATGGACGCCGGGGTCGACCGTCCCGACCCGGTGGGTCCGGACGAGGACGTGGACACCGGTGAGATCGACCGCACGCAGGAGCAGGCGCTGCGCGACACGTCCCGAGAGGAGGACCCACGATGACCGCAGAGACCGCCGCCGGGCGCCGCCGGCTCGCCCTCGCCGTGCTGGCCGCCGCCTCCCTGGCCCTGTCCGCGTGCGCGCAGGTGCCGACGTCCTCCCCGGTGGGCACCTCCCCACCGTTGGCAGGCGCCGAGCAGGAGCAGGACGTTCCGCTGTACGTCCCGGCCGGTCCGGTGCGCGACGCCGAGGCCCCCGAGATCATCCGAGGCTTCCTCGCCGCCGGAGTCGGTCCCCAGGACGACTACGCGATCGCCCGCCAGTACCTGACCGGCGACGCCTCCACGGACTGGGACCCCCACCGCCGCACGGTGGTCTACTCCTCGCAGCCGACCGTCACCCGCGTAGACGAGGACGGCACCTACCTCGTCCAGGTGGAGATCGACTCCATCGTGGACCAGAACGGCATCAGGACCGCGGTGCCCTCCGGCACCACCGAGGCCTGGGAGCTGACCGTCACCGACGTCGACGGGCAGCGCCGCATCAGCGCCGCCGAGGACGGGACGATGCTCTCCGGCTCCCAGTTCGCCGCAATCTATGCGCCGCACGAGCTGTACTTCTTCGACCCGACCTTCACCTATGCCGTGCCGGACGTGCGCTGGTTCATCAACCGGGGCACCACTGCCGCGGCGATGACCCGGGCCCTGCTGGCAGGGCCCGCGGAGCCCCTCGGCGGCGCCGTCGTCTCGGCCTTCCCCGCCGGCAGCGGCTCCCAGCTGTCCCGCCCGACCGTCCCGGTGACCGACGGCGTCGCCTCCGTCGACCTCGCCGCCTCGACGGTGGACGGCATGGACTCCGACCGCCGCGAGCGGCTGCGCCAGCAGATCGAGATGACCCTCGAGGGCCTGAGCACCGTCGAGAGCGTCGAGGTCACCGTGGACCTGGACCCGCTGGCGGTGGAGGGCGAGGCGGACCATCTCGACCCCGTCGAGGTGAACCCCTCGAAGGGCACCGTCCAGGTCGGCGTCGACCCGACCAACCGGACGCTCGCCTTCTTCCAGGGCCTCAGCGTGACCCCGGTCGGCGGGCTCCGGAACGTCTCGGCGCTCGACCCGGTCGAGCCTGCGATGAACCGTGCCCGCACCGACTTCGTGTTCCTCACCTCCGATCGAACGAAGATGTACCGTGCGGACACCGAGGGCACCCTGAAGCAGATCGTCTCAGGCATCTCCCTGACCCGCCCCACCGTGGACGGACTGGACTGGGCCTGGACGGTGGACTCCGGCAGCTCCTCCCGCATCCGGGCCGTCCCGCTGGGCGACCAGGAGGACGGCACCGCCCGTGAGGTCAGCACCCCCTGGCTGACGTCGGACGAGACCATCCGCGCCCTGCAGGTCGGACCGACCGGCACCCGGGCGGCGCTGCTCGTCGAGTCGGAGGGCACCATGAGCCTGCGCGTGGCCGGCGTGGTGCGCGGCGAGGACGGCGTGCCGTCCTCGCTCACCGACCCGCAGACGCTCGAGACGACCGTCCCCATGCGCGACGTCTTCTGGGTCGACGACGTCACGCTGGCGGTCACCGACTATGCCGACGACGCCGAGGACAAGATCGAACCGCAGGTGATCTCCCTCGACGGCACCCGTCGCACCCTGAACCCCCTCGCCGGCCTGACCGGGTTCTCCGCGGGGGACTCGCAGTCCTTCTACGCGGAGACCGAGAACGGCGTGTACCTGCTTCTGGGTTCCTCGTGGCGCAGCCAGGAGCTCACCCGCGCCGTCCGGGACCTGGCCTTCCCCGGCTGACCCGTCCGCCCCTCCTGCACAGCGCGCTGCGTCCCGCACATCGTTGGGGCCGGGGCCTCCGGCCGCGGCGAGGACGGGTGGACTGGCCCCATGTCCTCGCTGCTCGCCGACGTCATCGACCTGTTCCTCCCGGCCGACTGTGCCGTCTGCGCCGCACCGGGCCGGCGCCTGTGTCCCGACTGCACGGCGGCGCTGCGGCACGCCCTGTCCACGCCGGTCCGCATCGAGGAGCACGCGGCGGCCCTGCCGCTGGTCCTCACCGGTGCGCCCCTGCCGACGATCGTCGCAGGGCAGTACGCGGCACCGCTGTCCACCGCCGTGCTCGCCTTCAAGGACCACGATGCGCTGCACCTGCGCCGCCTGCTCGCACCGGGCCTGCTGCAGGCCGTCCATGCTGCCCTGGACGACCCGGACGTGCGGGCGCTCTGGGCGGCCGAGCACATCGCCGCGGGCCGTCTGGGCGAGCAGGCCCCACCGCCGGTGCTCGTCCCCGTCCCCGGCTCCCTGACCGGCCACCTGCGACGCGGCTGCGATCCGGTGGCCGAGCTGCTGGCGGCGCCGCTGCCCTGGCCGGCCGCGGTGCGCCGCGACGTGGTCCGGCCCGCCCTGCCCGGTGCGGCGGACCTGTTGGCGCCGGCGGCGGCCTCCCACGCGGGCGCCACCTCAGTGGCCCGGCGCCGTCGCCGGCGCGGCTGGCGGGTGGGCCGTCGGCTGGCCCCGGGGACCCCGGTCGTGCTGGTGGACGACGTGGTCACGACCGGTGCGACGCTGGCGGCACTGGCGCGTCAGGTCCGCAGAGCGGGCGGGGTGCCGGTCGCGGCTGCCGCGGTGGCCGGGGTGGCGCCCCCGGATTCGCCGTCGGCGGAACGCTCCGACGAGGCTGACGGCGAAGCTGACAGTGTGTCCTGCCTCACGTAGGGTGGAGGCACGGGATCGGTCTTCCGATCCCGCCCCGCCGGCGGCTGGAAGGAGTGAGACGCTCTCCACCAGCCGCCGTTGCGCTCTCCGGGTCCGGCCGAGGCCGGCGTGGGAGGGCCGCGGGAAGCGACAGGACGACCCTAGGAGGACGCCATGACCATCGATGTCAGCTTCATCGCCCGCAACATCACGCCGAGCGAGACCTACCGCGAGCACGTCCGTGAGCGTGTCGCCCGACTCGAGCACCTCGCCGCCGGTGCGGACTCCATCGAGGTCAAGACGTCCAGGCCCTCCAGCCGGCGCCACTCCGAGCAGAACGTGAAGGTGGAGGTCACCCTCCGCGGCAACGGCACCGTGGTCCGCACCGAGGCGGACGACGACGACAAGACGGTGGCCTTCGACAAGGCCTTCACGCGCCTGTCCGAGCGCCTGCGCCGGCTGCACGACCGCCGCAAGGACCGCCGCCGGCAGGCTTCTGTGGCCGAGGCCACCGCGGACATGGTCCCGGTCGACTCCAACGTCTCGCTCGTCGAGCAGGTCCTCGCCGCCCGCAAGGCGGAGGAGGAGGCCGCGGGCATGGACGTCCCCGAGGACACTCCCGTCCGCATCCGTGAGAAGACGTTCCCCGTCACGCCCATGACGGTGGATGAGGCCGTCGACGCCATGGAGCTCGTCGGCCACGACTTCTACCTGTTCCAGAACTCCGAGACCGGCGTGCCCGGCGTGGTCTATCGCCGGCAGGGCTGGCAGTACGGCGTCATCAGCCTCGACGAGTCGCTGCCGGCGGACCATGTGCCGGACGGCGGCCGTGAGCGCTTCTACGGCGAGAAGAAGGCGGCCGCCGCCGAGTGAGCGGCACCTGCTCCGTGCCGGACGGCGCCCGCCCTGACCGGGACGGGCGCCGTCGCCGCGTCCGGACCGTGTCCGCGGCCCGTCGTGCCCTCCGGTGCACCGGGAGACCTGGCTCGGAGGCTGCGCGGGGACTGAGCGGACGACCCCGTCCGCGGGGCGCACGCCCGGCGCGGTCCACGTTCAGCGAACACTCGGCCGGCCGGACGTAGACTGTCACGCAGACCACGTTCCGGCGCAGGCCTCTATCCCGGGCACCACCATGCCCGCAGGCCCCCGCCGGTCCGCGCCCGACCGTGCAAGGAGCTGAAGAAGCCAGTGCCCTCGATCATCGACCGCATCCTCAAGATCTCGGACAACCGGGCCGTCAAGCGGCTGCGGGGCATCACGGACGCCGTCAATGTGCTCGAGGACGAGTTCCGGGCCATGACGGATGCCCAGGTGCGGGAGGAGACCGACCGCTTCACGGAGCGCCTCGCCGACGGCGAGACCCTCGACCAGATCCTCCCGGAGGCCTTCGCCGCGGTGCGCGAGGCCGCCGGCCGCACCCTGGGCCAGCGCCACTACGACGTGCAGCTGATGGGCGGTGTCGCCCTGCACCAGGGCAACATCGCGGAGATGAAGACCGGTGAGGGCAAGACCCTCGTCGCCACCGCCCCGGCCTACCTCAACGCCCTGACGGGCAAGGGCGTGCACATCGTCACGGTCAACGACTTCCTCGCCTCCTACCAGGCCGACCTCATGGGCCGCGTGTTCCGCTTCCTCGGCATGGAGACCGGCTGCATCGTCTCGGGCCAGGACCCGGCCACCCGCCGTCGGCAGTACCAGGCGGACATCACCTACGGCACGAACAACGAGTTCGGCTTCGACTTCCTGCGCGACAACATGGCGTGGTCGCTGGACGAGCTCGTCCAGCGCGAGCATCACTTCGCGATCGTCGACGAGGTCGACTCCATCCTCATCGACGAGGCCCGCACCCCGCTGATCATCTCTGGCCCGGCCCAGGGGGACGCGAACCGCTGGTACGGCGAGTTCGCCCGCATGGTCCGCCGCCTCGAGCGCGACACCGACTACGAGGTGGACGAGAAGAAGAAGACCGTCGGCGTCCTCGAACCAGGCATCGAGAAGGTCGAGGACCACCTCGGCATCCAGAACCTCTACGAGGCGCAGAACACCACCCTCATCCAGTTCCTCAACAACGCCGTCAAGGCCAAGGAGCTGTTCAAGCGGGACAAGGACTACGTGGTCCTCGACGGCGAGGTCCAGATCGTCGACGAGCACACCGGCCGCGTGCTGCCGGGCCGCCGCTACAACGAGGGCATGCACCAGGCCATCGAGGCCAAGGAGGGCGTGCAGATCAAGGCGGAGAACCAGACCCTGGCGACCGTCACCCTGCAGAACTACTTCCGCCTGTACGAGAAGCTCTCCGGAATGACCGGCACGGCCGAGACCGAGGCCGCCGAGTTCGCCAACACCTACAAGCTCGGCGTGGTCGTCATCCCGCCGAACAAGGAGAAGCGGCGCGTCGACAAGAACGACCTCGTCTACAAGAACGAGAAGGTCAAGTTCGACGCGGTGGTGGAGGACATCGCCGAGCGCCACGCCACCGGGCAGCCGGTGCTGGTGGGCACCACCTCCGTGGAGAAGTCCGAGTACCTCTCCAAGCTGCTCGCCAAGAAGGGCATCCGCCACGAGGTCCTCAACGCGAAGAACCACGCCCGCGAGGCCGCGATCGTGGCGCAGGCGGGCCGCCTCGGTGCCGTCACCGTCGCCACCAACATGGCCGGCCGCGGCACCGACATCATGCTCGGCGGCAACGCCGAGTTCTCCGCCGTCGCCCGCATGCAGGAGCTTGGCCTGGACCCCGAGACCGACTCCGAGGCCTACGAGGAGAAGTGGCCGCAGGTCCTCGAGGATGCCCAGCGCGCGGTCAAGGAGGAACACGACAAGGTGATCGAGGCAGGCGGTCTCTACGTGCTCGGCACCGAGCGCCACGACTCCCGCCGGATCGACAACCAGCTGCGCGGCCGTTCGGGCCGCCAGGGCGACCCGGGCGAGTCCCGCTTCTACCTGTCCCTCACGGACGAGCTGATGCGCAACTTCAACCCGGGCGCAGCCCAGCGCATCATGAACTCCGCCGCGATCCCGGACGACATGGCCCTCGAGTTCAAGATGGTCTCCTCGGCCATCCAGAACGCGCAGGCCCAGGTCGAGGGCCGCAACGCCGAGCAGCGCAAGAACGTCCTGAAGTACGACGACGTGATGAACCGCCAGCGCGAGGCCATCTACGCGGACCGCCGCTCGATCCTCGAAGGCGAGGACCTGAGGGACAAGGTCCGGAACTTCGTCGAGGACGCGGTGGGCGCCATGGTGGACGCCGCGACGGAGGAGGGCACCGCCGCCGAGTGGGACCTGGACCAGCTGTGGACCGACCTGCGCACCCTCTACCCGGTGGGCATCACGCATGAGGAGGTCGTGGAGGAGGCCGGCGGCCTCTCGCGCCTGAAGGCCGCCACCCTCAAGCGCGAGCTCGCCTCGGACGCCCTGCTCGCCTACGAGGACCGCGAGGCCCAGGTCGGCGACGAGGCCCTGCGCGAGGCCGAGCGCCGCGTGGTGCTCTCGGTCATCGGAAAGAAGTGGCAGGAGCACCTGTACGAGATGGACTACCTCAAGGAGGGCATCGGCCTGCGCGCCATGGCGCAGCGCGAGCCGCTCGTGGAGTATCAGCGCGAGGGCTACCTGCTCTACCAGGCCATGATGGCCGGCATCCGTGAGGACTCCGTGCGCACCCTGTTCTCCGCCGACATCTCGGCGGCGCCGAAGCCGGTGTCCCTGCCCGGTGTGGCGGACGCCCGTGGCGCGACGATGTTGCCGCAGGTCAACGTGGAGGGTCTGGAGTCTCCGCGCCGCCCCGCTCAGCTGCGCATGTCCGGTCCTGGAGAGGACGGCAGTACCGTGGTGCGCCGCGATCGCGGCGACGGCGTGGGCCAGGGCTCCGGCGAGACCGACGCGACCACCCAGTACAGCTCACGCCGCGAGCGCCGTCGGGCCGAGCAGGCCGCGAAGAAGAAGGGTCGCTGACCCGCTCCGGACGGTCCCGTCCGGAGCAGCCCGCCGGGGTCCACGCCCCTCCACGACGACGGTCCGTCACCTCCAGGAGGCGACGGACCGTTCTCGTGTGTCCGGAGGGGCGGGCGGCGGCTCAGCCGATCTCCACGGCCACCACGCGCCAGCGGCTCAGCCGGCGCTCCATGCGCAGTGCGATGGCCCGGACCCGGTCCCCGCAGCGGATGGAGGCGCTGGCCTCGACCCGGCCGGGGGCGACCTCGCAGACGCGGGCGCCGACGGGACGTGGCGGCTGGGCGGTGGTCATCCGTGCCCCGGTCCGCTCCAGCAGGGCGATGCGCCGGGCCACCTTGTCATAGACCGGCAGGTCGAGCCAGGCCGCCAGGTCGCGCAGATGCCGGCGGCCCACCTCCGCCTCCACACAGGCCAGTGCGATGACGCCCACGAGCGTCCGGACCGCGCGGTGATCCTCACGGCCCCGCTCGTCACGGGCACGACGGGTGAGCTCGGCCTGGCCGGGCAGGGTGCCTGCAGGCGCGGCCAGGGAGGACCAGCGACCGACGGTGTTCCGGACGGCGGCGGGGCTGCCGCCGACGGTGCCCCTGGCCGGGGGCCGCCCTCCCGGAGCGGGGGCCACGAGCGGTCGTCCTGACGAGAGGCGAGGCGCGCGGGGGCCAGCGGTCTCGGGGGTGTCGGTCATGTCGACGGCGGTCATCGTGTCCTCCTGGTGCTCAGGGATGGTCTGCGGTGCGGTCTGAGAGAGAGTCGCTCGGGTGATGCGGGTCATGGCCGGCCGTCCTCTGCGGGTGGGACGTGTCCGGTGTGCGGCGGGACCTCCAGGACGGTCCCCGTGTAGAGGACGTGGGGATCGTCACCGATGAGCTCCCGGTTGTGGCGATGCCACTCGCGCCAGCGGGCGTCGACCTCGAGCACGGTGGCGTCCGGCCCGAGCTCGGCGGCGGCCAGGTCCCACAGGCAGTCGCCGTCGACCACGGTCACGGTCGGGGCGGAGGTGTCGGCACGGCGCGCAGGGGCCAGGCCCGGGCCGGTGGGCGAGGGGGCGTCGGGCAGCCAGTGGGCGGACGGGCCGTCTCCGACGGTCTGCGCGGAGACGGGCGGCGCCGGAAGCCACGCGGCGGAGGGCGCGTCGTCCGCGGCGGCACCGGGGGCGAGGGCGATGTGGATCCCGAAGGCCGCTGCGGCCAGCCGCCGCAGCAGCGCCGGGCTGAACCGGGCCAGGACGTCGGCATGCCTGCTTCCGCGGCGGGCCGCGACCACCCAGAGCGCGGTGCTGACCAGGGCGACGGCCCACGCGAGACAGAGGAGGAGGCCGAGGGCGGCACATCCCAGGGCGAGCAGCTGCTCGAGGCGTGCCGTGCCGGTCTGCGGGGCCGTCCCGGCCAGGCGGTCCGCCAGGGACAGGAACGCTGGCCCGGCGACCGTGCAGGCGACGGCGGACAGCAGGTCTGCTCCTCGCAGCCGGCGGCCAGGCGTCGTCGCCGAGTCGTTCGGCGCGGCGGTCCAGGTGGAGGACGATGCGGCCCTCGGTGCGGTCACGGTCATGGTCTTCCCCTCCGGTGACGTCTCGGAGCCCGCGCTCCGATGTGTGATCGTGCCCATAGTCAACAGGTGGGGTCGAATGATGTCAATAGCTGGAAGATGATCTCGTTTGATGTTTTTTGGTGATGTACGAGGCTGTGTGGAGGGCGCGCCTCGGTACGCTGGCGGCATGAGGTGGGACGGACTCTTCGCAGACCTGGAGGCCCAGTGGGAGCGGCAGCTGCATGCGCAGACCCTCGCCGAGGCGGCGGAGCTGACCCGTGGCGAGTGGGCCGCCCTGCCGTTGGCGGCCCGCCTGCGAGGCGCCCGCGGGCGCCCGCTGAGGCTGCTGCTGCGTCACGGGCACCAGTGCGAGCTGACCGTGCAGGCTGTGGGGGAGGGGTGGATCGGCGGGCGGACGCCGGGCGGAGACTCCGTGCTGGTCCGGCAGGCGGCGATCACGGCGGTGGACGGCCCCTTGGCGGCGGCCGTCACCGCAGAGGGGCACCTCGGCGGTGGGCCGACCCTGGGTTCGGTGTTGCGCCGGGTGGCCAGGTCGCGCGCGGCGGTCGAGGTCGTGGCCCTGGACGGGGCCGTCGTCGTGGAGGGGACGGTGGACCGGGTGGGGGCGGACCACATCGACGTCGCCAGGCACGCCCGTGACGACGCACGCAGGGCATCGTCCGTGCGCGGGGTCCTCGTCGTGCCGCTGGAGGCCGTGGCCCTTGTGCGCACGGCCGGCCACGCGCTCTGATCCGGCGGATCGGTCCCGGACCCGACCCGCGCTCGTGCGGGAGGGGCCGCTCAGGCCTGCTGGTCCTCCTTGGCCCACTGTTCCACCTTGCGGCGGGTCGCGGCGTACTGGTCCGCGATGAACTCCTCGAGGACCGTCTGCTCGATGCGCCACTGGCCTCGGCCGCCGACCTGGATCGCCGGCAGCTCGCCGCTGCGGACCATCGCGCGGGCCTGGGACATCGAGACGTTCAGCGTCTCGGCGACGTCGGTCAGGGTCAGGAAGCGCGGCATGGTCACCTCGTTCGTCGTGTGGCGGGCGCCGTCGTGCAGATCGGGAGCCCGCCCGGGTGCGGTCCACACCATTGAACACCCTCCGTGCCGATCGGGCGGCCTGCGTCCACAGGCCCCGCTGTCCACAGGGGTGTGGCGTGGCTCGCATCGCCGGGTGACGCGTCAGTATGCTGGCGGGGCGTCTCCGGCCCGGAACGGGGGTCGACGAGGGGGACGCGGGCCGCGACGGGAAGCGGCCCGACGACGCCAAGAGGGGGAGGACCTTCCGTGCCCGCATCCACTGGGACCGAGACCGCCGCGCGCCTGCGCCGACCACGCTGGAGGGACCCGCGGCTGATCGTCGGACTGCTGCTCGTGCTGGCCTCGGTGGCCGGCGTCGTCGCCCTGCTGCAGTCGGCCGACCGCACCCAGGCCTACTGGGCGGCGAAGAAGGACCTGGCCCCCGGGGCACCCCTGGCAGAGCACCACTTCGTCCCGGTCGAGGCCAACCTCTCCGGGGCAGACGGACACTACCTCTCGGCGGACGAGCCGGCGCCCGTGGACAGCATGCTCCTCGCCGCGGTCCGCGAGGGGGAGCTCATCCCGGCAGGCGGCGTCGTGGAGGCAGACCCGCAGCAGCGCAGGCCGGTCGGCCTCAGCCTCGCCGAGCCGCTGCCCGCCGGCGTCGGCGTCGGAGACCGGGTGGACGTCTGGGTGGCGCTGCCCGAAGAGGAGGGGCGCGGCTACGCCCGCCCGGAGCGAATCGCCGAGCGCGTCGAGCTCTCGGAGCTCGTCGAGGACACCGGGGCGTTCGGCGCGGGGGAGGGCATCCGTGTCCAGGCCATGGTCGGCCCCGACCAACTGCCGGAGCTGCTGGAGGCCAAGGTGCGGGACGCCCGCATCACCGTCGTCCCCACCCTTGGCGGTCACTGACATGCGGGTCTTCGTCGCGACCACCCTCGTCCCGGGACTGGACCTGGTGGGACCGCTCGAGCGCGTGCAGTCCGAGGTCACCGTCCTGCGGCGCGTGGAGGACGCCGCCGAGCTGCTCGCCGTCGCCCGCTCCGGCACCGTCGATGTCCTGCTCATGGCCGGAGACCTCGCCCCGCTGTCCCGGGGACTGCTCGGCGAACTCGACTCCCTGCCCCGTCCCGTCGGCCTCGTGGCGGTGTCCGAGGTCTCGGCCGATCGGACGCGGGCCCGTGCCCTCGGCGTCCGCACGCTCCGCGCCGACGTCGACCCGCTGGAGCTGGCGGACGCCCTCGCCGCCGCGGCTCGGGACGCGCAGACCGGCCTGCGCCACGTCCGCGTGGCGGAGGACCCGGCCGCGGACGACGCCGAGCCCCTGCCCGAGACGCTGACCGGGACGGGACCGGACGCCGGCCAAGGCCCGGAACAGGCCGCCGACCAGGGCATCGAGCAGAACGCCGTCGCGGACGGTGGTGCCTTCCGGCCCGGACATGCGGTGGGAGGACCCGGCAGGACGGCGGACGCGGCGCAGGGGCGCGGCCGGTCCCCGTCCGGCACGGGCGGCGCCTCCGCTGACGGGGCCCCGGCGGGCGGTGCCGACGCATCCGAGGCACAGGATCCGGGGACCGTCGGCGAGTTCGGCTCCGCGGACACCGCGCCGGAGGAGTCCGGGAGCACTGGCGAGGCAGATCCTCGGCGGGTCCGTGCGGGGCGCTCGTCTGCCGGCGGCACGGAAGCGTCCGGCCCGGCCGCGACCCCGGACGCATCCGGATCGGGTCGGCCGCGGGCCGGACGGATCACCGCTGTCTGGGGTCCGGCCGGGGCTCCGGGGCGGACCACCGTGGCCGTCAACCTCGCCGCCGAGGCTGCCGCACTGGGGGCCCGGGTGTTGCTCGTGGACGCGGACACCTACGCACCGGCGGCGGGGGTGCTGCTCGGGCTCACGGACGAGTCCGCCGGACTCGCCCAGGCCGCCCGGGCCGCGGACCGGGGACGGCTTGACCGCAGCGCCCTGGACAGCGCGGCCGTGCGGGTCCGGGCCGCCGGCGCGGACCTGTGCGTTTTGACGGGACTGACCCGGCCGGAGCGCTGGCCCGAGCTGCGCGGCGCCGCACTCGAGGAGGTGATGCGGTGCGCGCGTGAGGGCTGGGACGAGGTCGTGGTGGACGTGGGCTTCTGCCTCGAAGAGGACGAGGAGCTCAGCTTCGACATCCCCGCACCCCAGCGCAACGGGGCGACCCTGGCCGCTCTCCGGGCCGCGGACCGCATCCTCGCCGTCGGCGGCGGCGACTCCGTCGGGCTGCCCCGGCTGATGCGCGGTGTTGACGCGCTCCGCGAGGCGGTGCCGGACGGCCCGAAGCCGGAGGTGGTGGTCAACAGGGTCCGTCCCGCAGCCTCCGGGACCGCGCCGCAGTCCCAGATCACCGCGGTCTGGCGGCGGTTCGGCCCGGGTCTGCCCATCACGGCGTTCCTGCCGGCCGACCCGGCGGCCTGTGACCGGGCCCTGCTCGGCGGTCAACTGCTCGCCGAGGCGGCGCCCAAGAGCCCCCTGCGGAAGGCGCTGCGCGAGCTCGCGGACCCGGGCCCGCCTCGGACGCCGGGTCCGGTCACCGTCCCGGGGAGTGCTCGCCTCTCGCCCCTGCGCCGACTCGGCACGGCCGTGGCCGCCGCGCTGCGGAGGGGACGCGCTGCGGGCGCTTCGGCGCCGAGGACCGAGGCAGGCCCGGCCGAACGGGCCGTGCCCTCCGTGGTGGAGGCCCCCGGAGAGGCGGCTGGGCGGGACTAGGCTGAGCCCATGGTCACCTCGATCGCCACGGACCCGCTGCGCCGCCACCCGGACCTCTCCGACGAGGACCGGACCTGGCTGCAGATGCTGGTCGGAGACTGGCAGCTGCTGGCGGACCTGTCCCTGGCCGACTTCGTTCTCTGGGCGCCGCTGCCGCGGCCGCACGACGACGCCGGGTACGTGGCCCTGGCCCAGACCAGACCGGTCACCGCCCCGACGCTGTTCCACCGGGACATCGTCGGCTCTCGCGCTCGCGCCGACCTGCGCGTGCTGCTGGACCGGGTGTGGCATGACGGGGAGCCGGCCGAGGGGTCCGGCCCCCTCGAAGCGCCGGACGGCACCCTGCGCGTGCGTCTGTGGCCCGTGGTCCGCGCCGGCCGGGTCATCGCGGTGCTCAGCGGCCACCGCGATCCCCACACGCGGCCGGAGCTCTCGCCGATCGAGCGCAACTACGGCACCGCGGCCGACAGCCTGCTGGACATGGTCCAGCACGGTCGGTGGCCCGACCCCCAGGACCCGCCGGCCTTCTGGATCGGCGGCACCCCGCGGGTGGGGGACGGGCTCATGGTCCTGGACGCCGAGGGCGTCGTCCGGTTCGCCAGCCCGAACGCGGTCTCCGCGCTCACCCGCCTCGGGGTGGCCACCTCGCTCGAGGGCCATGCCGTGGCGCCCGTGCTGACCGGGCTGGCGTCCGCGCAGGGTCCGATGGACGAGGATATGTGGTCCGTGCTCATGGGGCGGCGCAGCGGCCGCACCGAGGTCCAGGTCGGCCGCTCCGTGGTGACCGCCCGGTCGATCCGCCTCTCGGGCGCGACCGGCCGCACGGGCTCGATCGTGATGCTGCGCGACGTCACCGAGCTGCGCCGCCAGGAACAGCGCCTGATGAGCAAGGACGCCACCATCCGGGAGATCCACCACCGGGTGAAGAACAACCTGCAGACGGTGGGCTCGCTGCTGCGGATGCAGGCCCGCAGGGCCGGCTCGGACGAGACGCGCCGGGCCCTGATGCAGGCGATGCAGCGTGTGGACACCATCGCCCTGGTCCACCAGAGCCTCAGCGAGGACGTGGAGGGGCACGTGGACGTGGACGGCCTGATGTCCCGCCAGTTCTGCCTAGCGGTGGAGATCGCCGGCGACGGTCGGCCGTTGACCACGGAGGTCACAGGTGAGTTCGGCCTGCTGCCCTCGCACGTCACCACGCCTCTGGCCCTGGTCGTCAACGAGCTCGCCTCCAATGCGGTGGAGCACGGGACGGGCCCGGACGGCGGCGTCCTCGGCCTGAACGCCGGCCGGGTCGAGACGCCGGCAGGGGAGGTCCTCGAGGTGTCCGTCACGGACTCGGGTGCGGGAACGGCCACCCCGCCCCGGCAGACCGGGCAGGACTGTGCGGACGCCGTGCTGACGGATCTGACCAGCTCCGGCCTCGGCCTGAAGATCGTGCACACGCTCGTCGAGTCGGACCTCGGCGGCACCCTCGAACGGGAGGAACTGCCCGGAGGCGGCATGCGGGTCACGGTGCGCCTTCCGGTGGGCCCGGCGGACTGAGCCGGCGCCCACGCGTGCGACCGCCCCACACGACGACGAGGGCCGGACCCCGCACAGGGGTCCGGCCCTCGTGGTCTGGGCGGTGCGTCAGGAGGCGCGGCGGGCGCGGGCGGCGCGGCGCTTCATGGCGCGGCGCTCGTCCTCGCTCATGCCGCCCCAGACGCCGGAGTCCTGGCCGGACTCCATGGCCCACTTCAGGCAGGTGTCCACGACCTCGCAGGAGCGGCACACGGTCTTGGCCTCCTCGATCTGGAGCAGGGCCGGGCCGGTGTTCCCCACGGGGAAGAACAGCTCGGGGTCCTTGTCCAGGCAGGCCGCACGGCTACGCCAATCCATCTTCGGTCGCTCTCGCTTTCTGTCACGGTGGTCTCGAACGGGCCCTTGAGAGCCCGTGTCCCGGCAGGGCGGGGCCGGGCCGCGCCGCCCACCTCCGGGCAAACAGAACGGGGACCGAAGATGAACGGCCCCCGAACAACATCGGCGTCAATCCTCCCACGCGCCCTGCACCCCGACAAGGGGTCTGAGGGGCAGTCGCGGGCGGCAGGCGTGAGTGATTCGTCACAATGCCGCCTCGTGCAGCAGGCCCGCGCCACGGTGCAGGCCCGGCCCGCCGCACGACTACGGTGGAGGCTGCGACCGCAAGAGCAAGGAGAACCCGTGGACGCCGATTCCGCCACCGCGACCCCCGCCCGCCCCTTCGGCACCGTGCTCGTCACCGCCAGCCTCGGCCTGATCGCCGCGGCGTTGGCCGGGCTGACCGTGACGGCGGCCATGAGCGTGGGCACGGGGACGCTGAACATCGGCGCCCAGCTGTTCCTGGTGGTCCTCTACCTCGCGCTCACCGCCTGGGTCGCGGCTGTCGCGGCCGGCGTCTTCCGCGGTCGCCTGTGGAGCCGCAGCGCCACGGTGGCGATCCTCGTGTTCGCCGTCCTGATCTCCACGTGGATCTTCACCGGGGGCGATGTGCTGCCGGGGCTGATCCTCCTCGCGGTGGCCGGCGTCGGCCTGGTGTCCGTCCTGACGAAGCCGGTGACCGACTACTTCCGCGCCCGCACGGCCCGCCCCGGCCATGACGTGGCCTCCGAGGGCTGAGGGCCTCCTCTTCCCCTTCTCGACGACGGCCCCCGCCGCCCGCTCCGGGCCCACCGGGCCCGCCCGGCCACAGCACGGGTGCGCTCCACCTCGTGGGGTGGGACGCCGTCGTCGTGAAGCCCTCCTCGGGGGAGGGCGGGAGGTCAGTTGACCGGGCCGGTGAGCTTCTCGCCCGGGCCCTGGCCCGGGGCGTCCGGGTAGGGCGAGGCCTCGCGGAAGGCGAGCTGCAGGCTGCGCAGGCCGTCGCGGAGCGGGCCGGCATGGGCGCTGCTGATCTCCGGGGCGGCGGCGGTGATGAGGCCGGCCAGCGCGGTGATGAGCTTGCGGGCCTCGTCCAGGTCGACGAGCTCGCGGGCGTCCGGGGAGTCGGCCAGGCCCACCTTGACCGCGGCCGCGGTCATCAGGTGGACGGCGGTGGTGGTGATCACCTCGACCGCGGGGACCTCGTGGATCTCGCGGACCTCGTGGTCGGCGCCGACGGAGAGCGGCTCGGAATGCTGGTGTTCTTCGGTCATGGTGGTAAGCTTCCCACAGACCACCTGGGTCTGCACGAACGTGCCGTGCCCGGGTCGCATGAAAGTGGAGGCCTCCTCCCACCCGCGTCAGCAGGATGTCCGGTGTCCGCCGGGCCGAGTTGCCGGGTCGCCGCCGAACGGCCGTCTTCGGACGCACCGGATCGGCGAAGGGTCCCCCACACGGGACCGGGAGAGGCCTCGTCGTGCCGTCGGCACCGGGGCCTCGAGTCATGTCGGGGTGTCGGGCAGCCGTCGGGTCGGAAGCAACTGGACTCGACTACAGGAGAAGCACCATTAGCGATCCCCGCATCAACGAGCGTATCCGCGTTCCGGAAGTCCGCCTGGTCGGCCCCAACGGCGAGCAGGTCGGCATCGTCCGGATCGAGGACGCACTGCGCCTGGCCGCCGAGGCTGACCTGGACCTCGTCGAGGTCGCCCCGGCCGCGAAGCCGCCGGTGGCGAAGCTGATGGACTTCGGCAAGTTCAAGTACGAGGCCGCGGTGAAGGCCCGTGAGTCCCGCAAGAACCAGGCCAACACGGTCCTCAAGGAGGTCCGCTTCCGCCTGAAGATCGACACGCACGACTACGAGACCAAGGTCGGCCGTGCCCGCAAGTTCCTGACGGCCGGCGACAAGGTCAAGGCCATCATCCAGTTCCGCGGCCGTGAGCAGCAGCGCCCGGAGCTGGGTGTTCGCCTGCTCGAGAAGTTCGCCACGGATGTGGAGGACCTCGGCGCGGTGGAGTCCCGCCCGCGCCAGGACGGCCGCAACATGGTGATGGTCGTCGGTCCGCTGCGCACCAAGGCCGAGGCACGCGCCGAGGCCCGCAAGAACGCCGCGCCGCAGCGTGAGCGCTCCGGTGGCGGCTCCCGTCGCGACCAGGCCGCCCGCGAGGCACGCGCCCGCGCCGAGGAGCGCGCCGCCGCGGACGCCAAGCCGGTGTCCAACTCCGTGGGCGACGCCTTCCCGGCCGAGTTCAAGAAGATGGCCCAGCAGGCCCCGAAGCAGGAGGCGCCGAAGCCGGCCGCCCCCGCCAAGGACTCCCCGAAGAAGGCCGCTCCGAAGGCGTCGTCCACGCAGCAGGCCAAGCCGGCCGCCAAGGCCCCGGCCAAGGAGTCTGCTCCGAGGCCGGCAGCGAAGCCGAAGCCGATGGCGGCCCCGCCGAAGCCCGCCGCCCCGAAGGGCGGAGCCTCGGCACCGAAGCCCGGGCCCCGCAGGGCCTGACACGGACTGCCCCGTGCCCGGCACGGGTTCAGAACCGCACAGCTCGTCCGCAACCGGGCGAGTGAACCAGCACCGTGCGCCGCTCCGAGCGGAGTGACGCGCGGCGACGAAGAAGGAGAACGGCAGCCATGCCGAAGATGAAGACCCACAGCGGCGCCAAGAAGCGCTTCCGCGTGACCGGCTCCGGCAAGCTGATGCGTCAGCAGGCCAACCGCCGCCACTACCTGGAGCACAAGTCCTCGCGCCTGACCCGCCGCCTCAAGGGCGACAAGCTCGTCTCCAAGGGCAGCGTCAAGCAGATCAAGCGGATGCTGGGCATCTGAGCCACTGAGCACCCTCGGTGCCGTGGCACCGGACACCTTCCTCCCGGAGCGGCGCGATGAGCGCCCCGGGACCAGACAGATAGGAGCACACACGTGGCACGTGTGAAGCGGGCAGTGAATGCCCACAAGAAGCGTCGTACGATGCTGGACCGCGCCTCCGGCTACCGCGGTCAGCGTTCTCGCCTGTACCGCAAGGCGAAGGAGCAGCTGCTCCACTCGTTCACCTACAACTACCAGCACCGCCACAAGCGCAAGGGCGACTTCCGGAAGCTGTGGATCACCCGCATCAACGCTGCGGCCCGTGCCAACGGCATGACCTACAACCGCTTCATGCAGGGCCTGAAGCTGGCCGGTGTGGAGCTGGACCGTCGCATGCTTGCCGAGATCGCCGTCTCCGACGCCGCCACTTTCACCGCCCTGGTGGAGACCGCACGCAAGGCGCTGCCGGCGGACGTGAACGCCCCGGCAGCCTCCCGCTGATCCAGGGCGGACATGCCGGCCCCGGTGAGCACCGGAGTCGGCCGCACACCATGACCGGACGCCCCGACCAGGAAGTGATGACGAACCCGCGCGCCGAGCGCGTGAGGTCCGTCGCCCGCCTGGCGGGGCGTTCGGCGCGTCTGAGGGCGGGTGCCTTCCTGGTGGAGGGCCCGCAGGGATGCCGGGAGGCGCTGCGCGCGCACCTGGGCCGCGGACCTGCCAAGGCCCGCTCTGTGTGGCCGGCGGGGGGAGTGGTCCGCGAGGTCTACGTCTCGGACCGGCTGGCGCAGCGGGACCCGGAGCTGGCCGCCCTCGTGGACGAGGTCGCCTCGTTGCGGCCGTCCGCCGCCGGGCTGAGCCACGACGACGGCCGCTCGCCCTCCGGGCGTCGGGTCGCCGTGCGCCGTGCCTCCGACGAGGTCCTCACCGCCATGTCGGACGCGGTGACGGGACAGGGGATCCTGATCGTCGCCGCGCTGCCGCAGGCCATGGGCCTGGACCAGGTGCTGACACAGGGCCGAGTCCGCCTGGCCGCCGTGCTGTGCAGGGTCCAGGACCCGGGCAACGCCGGCACCATCCTGCGGGCCGCCGACGCCGCCGGAGCCGATGCCGTGCTGTTGACGACCGGTTCCGTGGACCTGTTCAACCCGAAGGTCGTCCGCTCCACGGCGGGCTCGATCTTCCACCTGCCCGTGGTGACGGGCCTGTCACTGGATGCCTGTGTGGACGCGTTGCGGCAGGCGGGCCTGCAGGTGTGGGCTGCAGACGGCCATGCGGACCACACGCTCACCTCCCTGGCATCCGAGACGTTGGGCTCCCCGACGGCCTGGCTGCTGGGGAACGAGGCCCGGGGACTGTCCGAGACGGAGCGTGCGCTGGCGGACCAGGCGGTGGCCGTGCCGCTCTACGGCGCGGCCGAATCCCTCAACGTCGGCACCGCGGCCACCGTGTGCCTGTACGCCTCCGCGATGGCCGCGCGGCGGGCCGGCTGACCACCCGGCAGGCCGGCTGACCAGGGGGCGGCCCCTGAGCATGGAAGAAGGCCCCCGCCCGAAGGGGCGGGGGCCTTCTTGTGTGCGCCGGACAGGTCAGTGGTTGGCGCCGCGACGGCCGGTGATGGCCTGCCAGATGAACGCCACGATCACGCCGCCCAGGATCGCGAAGATCCAGGTGGACAGGGAGAAGAAGGAGTTCATGGTGTCGATCTTGAAGATCGTGCCGGCGATCCAGCCGCCCAGGAGGCCGCCGACGACGCCGGTGATGAGGGCACCGATCCACCCGGAGCCCTGCTTGCCGGGAAGGATGAGGCGGGCGATGGCACCCGCGATGAGACCGAGGACGATCCAAGCGAAGAAACCCATGTGCTTGTCACCTTTCGATAGTTGGAAATACCTTGCCCGTTCATCATAGCGGCAATCGCGCTGGGATGACTCGTTTTCGCCCGCGAAGAAACCATGCGTCTTCCTGTGCTCCGGGCGGGCGGTTCAGGGGCGGTGCACAGGGTGACGCCGGATCAGGGTGCACGCCAGCAACAGTCCGAGGGCGGCGACTCCGGCGCCGGCGAGCGACGGGACGTCGGCGGAGAAGCCGGCACCGATGAGGCCGGCGCCCACCCAGGCTCCGATGGCGTTGGCCATGTTCAGGGCGGAGTGGTTGAGGGAGCCTGCCAGCTGCGGAGACTCCGGGGCGGCGTCCACCAGCAGCACCTGCAGGGCCGGGGCGATGCCCGAGCCGCACACCGCGACGAGGAACAGCGGAACGAGCACGGCCCACCACCACGGGGACAGCAGGTACACCAGCGCCAGGAACACGGCAGACAGCAGGAAGGACAGGCGCAGCGTCCGGATGGGGTCCCGGTCCGTCATGGCGCCGCCGATCAGGGTGCCGACCACCATGCCCACGCCGTAGAAGGCCAGGACGAGGGGGATGTGCTGCGGGGCCAGACCGCCGATGTCGGTGAGCAGTGTGGCGATGTACGTGTACAGGCAGAACATGCCGGCGAATCCGAGGATGCCGACGAGTGCGGTCTTCCACAGACGCGCGGAGGCCAGTCCCTTGAGCTCGGAGCGGATGCTGCTGCCGGCGGGGGCGGGCACGGGAGGCACCAGCAGCCAGGTCGCCAGGATGCACAGGGCGGCGCACGCGGCCACCACCACGAACATCCAGCGCCAGCCGGCCTGCTGGCCCAGTGCCGTTGCGACGGGGACGCCGATCAGGTTTGCCGTGGAGAGGCCGGCGAGCACCCAGCCGACGGCCTGGCCGCGGCGGGCGGGGCCGGCCAGGTGTGCCGCGGCCAGCGCCGCCGCGGAGAAGAAGGCGCCGTGCGGCAGGCCGGAGAGGAAGCGGGCGGCCATCATCCAGCCGATGGTCGGGGCCAGGAGGGAGCCGAGGTGGCCGACGACGAACAGGCCCATGAGCAGCATGGACGAGCGGCGGCGGTCCACGGTGGACAGCGCGGCGGCCAGGGTCGGGGCGCCCACCACGACGCCGAGGGCGTACATGGAGATCAGCACGCCGCCGGTCTCCGGCGCGACCTCGAGGTCGGCCACCGCCTCCGGCAGCAGGCCCATGATGGTGAACTCGGTGGTGCCGATGGCGAAGCTGCCCATCGCCAGGGCGAGGACGGCCCACAGCAGGCGACGGCCGTGCAGGCGCGGATCGGTGGTCAGGCGGGGGGAGGTCTCGGGCTGATGCACTGGGCAAGCCTACGACCCTCGTGACGCTCCGGCCCGCCACGTCCGTAGGCTGGGGTCATGACGTCCCCCACATCACTCCCTCCGACCGTGCAGCCCGACCCGTCGAAGCCGCTCGTCGTGGGGGTTGCGCTCCTCGACGCCGCCGACGCCCCAGGGCGTTGCTCGCGGCGCGCCGCAGTGCGCCGGAATCGTTGGCGGGGCTCTGGGAGTTCCCGGGGGGAAAGGTGGAGCCCGGGGAGGAGCCCCGGGCGGCGCTCGAGCGCGAGGTCCGTGAGGAGCTCGGGGCCCGAGTCCGGCTCGGAACGGAGGTCGGGGCCCCGGACGCCCGCGGCTGGCTTCTGGCGAACGGTGCCTTCATGCGCGTCTACGTGGGGGTGCTGGCCGAGGGGTCGGCCGAGCCCGCCCCGCTCGAGGACCACGACCGGCTGGAGTGGACCGCGCTGACGCGTCAGGACCTGCATGCGCTGGACTGGATCCCGGCGGATCGGCCGATCGTGGATGCGCTGCTGGAGCGGCTCTCCCCGGAGCGGCTCAGAACAGCGCCGGCTGTGTGAGGGGCGCACGCCTCGCCGCCCCGGCGGCGTCGGAGACGGCGGCGCGCCCCCGATGCGTCCGAGCCGCGGTGCCGGCGAACCGCCCGGTGGCGGAGGGCCGCCCGGCTCGGCTCGTCCGGGTCTCGGCGGCGGCTGCGAGGAGGCCCTCTCCGACCGGCAGCGGACGGGATTCGATGGGCGGGCCGTCCTCGCGCTGGATGCCCTGCGCCCCGCCGATCCGCAGCCCGTACCGCCGGGCAGCGGCGACGCCGCGGCGTTCGAGACCGGCACGGTAGGACGCGGGGGCGTAGGAGGACCGCCGGTACATGCGGCGGTATCCGTCCAGCAGCTGCGGATGCTCGGCGGCGATCCAGTCCAGGTACCACTGGCGTGCGCCCGGGCGCAGGTGCAGTGCGCCGGTGAGAACAGAGGAGGCCCCGGCCGCGGCGACGGCGCGCATGAGCAGATCCAACTGCTCGTCCCCGTCCGTGAGCCAGGGAAGGATCGGCATTGCCATCACGTGCACGCGCGCTCCCGCCGCGGCGAGCTTCTCGATGAGCTTCAGCCGGGCCGTCGGCGACGGCGTTCCCGGCTCGACCGCCTCGGCGATCGACGGGTCCAGCAGGGCCAGGGAGACGCCGACGTCCACGGGTACGGACCGTGCCGCAGCGGCGAGCAGCGGCACGTCGCGGGCCAGGAGGGTGCCCTTCGTCAGGATCGAGAACGGCGTGCCGGACTCGGCGAGGGCGGAGATGATGCCGGGCATGAGCCGGTACCGGCCCTCGGCACGCTGATACGGATCCGTGTTGGTGCCCAGGGCGACGGTCTCACGGCCCCAGGTGGGGCGGGCCAGCTCGGCGCGCAGGACCTCGGGGGCGTTCACCTTGACCACGATCTGCCGGTCGAAGTCCGCACCGGCGTCCAGGTCCAGGAACTCGTGGGTGCTCCGGGCGAAGCAGTAGCGGCAGGCGTGCGTGCAGCCGCGGTAGGGGTTGACGGTCCAGCGGAACGGCATCTGCGAGGCCTCCGGGACCCTGTTCAGGACCGTCTTCGCCTCCACCTCGTGGAAGGTGACGCCGGCGAACTCCGGCGTGGTGACGGTCCGCTGCAGGCCCGGGAGCGGCAGCAGGGCGGGTGTGCCGGCCGGTGTGCCGGTCCCCGTCTGCTCGGCGCCGCTCCCGGCCCGCAGGGTCTGCGCTTCCCATCGCATGGCAACGAGTAGAACACATGTTCGAATCACTTCGCAAGTGTGTTCGAGGCCCTTTCTGTCGGCGCCGCTTCGCTAGGGTTCGTCCCATGACCGCTGCCTCTCGCATCTTGCTCACCGGCTTCGACCCCTTCGGCGGGGACGCCACGAATCCGTCCTGGTCCGCGGCCCGCGGCGCCACCACGATCCTCCGGGCCGCCGGGCACGAGGCCCATGCCGTGCAGGTCCCGTGTGTGTTCGCCGCCTCCGGCCCGGCGCTGCAGGCCGCCCTGACCGAGCACCGCCCGGACGTGGTGGTCTGCGTCGGCCTGGCCGGCGGCACCGCCCACGTCCGGCTCGAGCGGGTGGCCGTGAACCTGCAGGACGCGCGCATCCCGGACAATGCGGGGGACCAGCCGGTGGACCGCCCGGTCGTGGCGGACGGCCCCGCCGCCCTCTTCTCCACCCTTCCTGTCAAGCGGGCCCTCGCCGCTGCCGGCATCCCCGCCCAGCTGTCCCTGTCCGCCGGCTCCTTCGTCTGCAACCACCTGATGTACTCGGTGCTCCATGAACCCGGTTCCGCCCGGGCCGCCGGCTTCGTGCACGTGCCCTGGGACCTCGAGCACCGGGCCGACGACTCCGTCCCCGCCCTGCCCGCGGCGCAGCTGGCGCAGGCCGTCGCCCTGGTCGCGCTCGAGTCCCTCGACGACTCCCCGGACGCCGATCTCCCCGGCGGCGCCCTGCATTGACGGGCAGGGAAGGGCCCGGGCGTCCGCCGCCGAGCCGGCCCCGTGCTCAGGCGGGGGTGCCGCCGGGGCTGGGCGGGCCGTCGTCGTGCCTCTCCGCGGGACGGCGGTCCAGCCGCCGGCCGTGCCAGGCGCGGATCGGCGCGCGCTCCCGATAGCCTCCCAGGGTCAGCCCCGCGGTGCGCTCGAACAGGTTCGCCGATGCCGTGTCCCCGCATCGCCACAGCGACCAGCCGACCGCCAGGAAGTACAGCGGGAGGAACGGCAGGCCGAGGCAGACGGCGTACTGCGTCGCGTGGCCGGACTCGTGCCGCCACAGCTCGGGCGTCATCCGCAGCCCGGGGCGCGTGAACACCACGTTGCCCACCGTGAACGCCGCCCCGTCCGGGAAGGCGAGCGGGTAGTTTCGGGCCTGCACCAGCCCGTGCGGCGCCGGAGTCAGCGGACACCGCAGCACCGCTGCGGCCACCAGTCCCAGCACCGTGGAGAGGTTCACCAGGTTCCAGGCCTGCCGGAGGGGACGCGACGACGGCCTCTGGCCGCGCGTGTGCCCCTCGCCGGGGCGGAGCGCAGGGCGGAACGGGCGGCTCATGGGCTCGTCGGAAGCGAGAAGTACAGGTGCCGGTGCAGCCGGCAGCCGGGGTTGAATCCGGCACCGCACGCGGGGCAGGACTCGGCGTCCAGGTAGTCATGCGTGTGCATCCGGTGGCCGCAGACGCCGCACAGCGCCGGCATCCGATGGACGTCCTCAAGCGGCGTCGGCACGGCGTCGTGCCCGGCCAGCGCGTCGTGACACCGGCGGCAGGCCCAGTAGTCCGGGCAGCAGGCCAGCTGCAGGGCCACCACGTCCGTCGGACCGGCGTAGTGCACGCAGCGGCTCTGCCGGTCGACGAGCAGCCCACGGAGCTCGACGCCGTGCACAGGCACGAGGGACGGGACGCTGGACATGGCCACACCCTAGCTGTAGGAGGGCATGACGTTGTTGACTCGGGCCGGTGCCAGTGAGGCCGGAGGAGCGTCTCCGCAGGAGGTATGAGGCCGATGATAG
>NZ_FUKP01000026.1:0-13635 GCF_900163825.1 Micrococcus lylae
CACCTACGCGGATCCGCCTTGGGCTTCCGGAATCTCACCAACTACATCGCTAGGTCCTTGCTCGAGAGTGGAGGATTCAAGCCCCGTCTACACCCTCGATTGTGAAGAGCCACATAATGCCTAGTCAACGCCGGATTGGGGGATAGTCCCGCCGGCTCCACTCACCACCACGGGAAGGCCCCGGAACCCTCACGGTTCCGGGGCCTTTTCACGTCCGTGGGCTCTGAACTGTGCAGGCACCGGTAGTAGCGTGGAGCCATGAGCGACATGATCTACAACCGTCTCGGTTCCTCCGGCCTCCAGGTCTCCCAGTTCAGCTTCGGCTCCTGGGTGACCTTCGGCACCCAGGTCGACGTGGGACTGGCCAGGGACCAGATGGCCGCCGCCAAGGAGGGCGGCGTCAACTTCTTCGACAACGCGGAGGTCTACGCCGGCGGCGAGTCGGAGACCATCATGGGCCGCGCCCTGTCCGAGCTCGGCTGGCAGCGCCACGAGTACGTCGTCTCCACCAAGCTGTTCTGGGGCATCCATGACGGCGTGGTGAACATGAAGAACACCCTGAACCGCAAGTACCTGATGCAGGGCATCGACGGCTCCCTCGAGCGCCTCGGCCTGGACTTCGTGGACCTCGTCTTCTGCCACCGCCCGGACCCGAACACTCCGATCGAGGAGACCGTCTGGGCCATGAGCGACATGATCAGCCAGGGCAAGGCCCTGTACTGGGGCACCTCCGAGTGGAGCGCGGACGAGATCCGCGCCGCCTGGAACATCGCCGAGCGCCACCACCTGCACAAGCCCGTCATGGAGCAGCCGCAGTACAACCTGCTGCACCGCACCAAGGTGGAGAAGGAGTTCGCCCGCCTCTACGAGGACATCGGCCTCGGCCTGACCACGTGGAGCCCGCTGGCCTCCGGCATCCTCTCCGGCAAGTACGTGGACGGCATCCCGGCCGGCTCCCGCGGCGCCCTGAAGGGCTACGACTTTGTGAAGGACTCGATCGCCGACGAGCAGATCACCGCGAAGATCCGTCAGCTCGTGGACCTGGCGAAGGAGCTCGACGTGACCGCCGCCCAGCTGGCCCTGGCCTGGACCGCGTCCAACCCGCACGTGTCCACCGTGATCCTCGGCGCCTCGACCGTGGACCAGGTCCAGGAGAACCTCGAGGCCCTCGACGTGATTGAGCTGGTGACCGACGAGGTGCGCGAGCGCCTGGAGACGATCTTCGTCTGAGCGGCTGAGGTTCCGACCTGAGGCGGATGTCCAGCCGGTCCTCGGCGAGGAGACTGGAGCAGTGCTCGCCCTGTTCTCCCTCACCGAGGTCCCGCTGGTACGTTCCGTGTCCTTCGACCCGGACGTGCTCGTGAAGGTCAGCGGCGCGGACCGGATCGGCGGACTGCGCAGTGTGAACGTGCGTGAGGTGGATGTGCTCCACGACCTCCGCCCGGCCCAGGCCGAGGCCGTGATGGAGGCGGTCGGGGCCATGCTGAAGGACTCCCTGGCCCGCCGCGTCTGCCTCTGGCTTGCCGCCGTGGATTCCGTGGACCTGCCGCGTCTGCAGGAGCTGTTCGGTGAGGCTCTCGTCGTGGCGGGCCCGCTGTGCCCGGTGCCGGAGCAGTGGCGGCTGCGCCTGCCGGACGCCGTCGAGCTCGTGCCGATCGCCGTCAATCCCTCGACCCTGATGCGCTTGAAACTCGCCGGCACGGACGTCGAGCAGGCCTGGGCACGCCGTCACCTCGAGGGCCTGGACTCCGCCCGCCTGTCCGGCGCAGACTTACGGGTGCTCCGGGACGGCGGCGTGGACCTGCTCGAGCGCTCCGGCCTCTACCGGACCCTGCACTCGCCGGTCTTCTGGGCCTACACCGTGGTGATGGCCTACTCGCTGTGCCGGGCGCTGCCGGTGCTCTGGGTGCCGCACTTCCACGGCAACATCTGGGCGCTCTGGGGGATCGACGTGGTCACCGCCGTCCCGTACACCTGGGGAGTGGTGACGCTTGTGGCCGGCCGCACGTGGCGGTGGCGCCTGACCGGTCTGATCGTCACCCTGGTGACGCTGATGGCCCCGTACGTCTACTTCTGGAGCCACGGCCGCGGCTACCCGCCGATCGTGGATGTGATCATCGGGGTGCTCATCGCAGGCGCGGTGCTGCTGGAGGTCGGCCGCTGGCTGCGGGACCGCCGGGTGGCGGCTGCCGTGCGCGCCGCGCGCTGACGCCCTCCGGCGTCTGCTGCTCAGGCGGCGGGCCCCTCATCGACCGGGTCGGTGGCCTTCGCCCCGCGGAGCGCACCGGCCACGGTCCGCCATACACAGGTGAGCAGGAACCAGGCTCCGGTGGCCCAGAACACCATGAACAGCCAGGTCGGCCGTACCGGGTGGATCGCCACGAGCCAGCCTGCGGAGATGGTCCAGGCACAGACCGCGAGGATGTTCAAGGCCATGAAGCGGCGCACACGGAACGGGTGGGTGTAGTGCGTCGGCACCAGGGTCAGCACTGCGAGCACAAGCGTCACCGCGATGTTCACCACGGCACCGGTCTGCATCACCCACAGGGCCACAGCCACGATGTTCCACGCCGCCGGGAACCCGACGAAGTAGTAGTCCGCGGACTTCCACTCCTCGTTGGCGTAGCAGAACATCGAGGACACCAACACGACCACCAAGAGGATCATCGGCAGCGGTCCACCGCCCCACGGTAGGTGCAGGTACATGAACAGGGCGGGGATGAACGTCCAGGTCAGGTAGTCCACCACGATGTCCACGGTGCCGCCGTCGAACCACGGCACGTGCCGCTTCACGTCGGCTCTGCGCGCGAGGGTGCCGTCCACGGCGTCGACCGCCATGGCGACACCGAGCCAGAGCCACATCATGGCGATTTCGCCCTGGATGAGCGCGAGGACCGCCAGGGCGGCGAACAGGAAGCCGGAGAGCGTGAAGGCGTGCACGCACCAGGCGAGGATGCGCTGAGCGGGAGAGTTCACGGTGTGGCTCCTGTTCGGATCGAGGCGGGGCCTCCGGACGTAGACAGGCACTGATCGTAGACCCTGGGGCGGGAGGATCCGGGACGGCGTCGGGCGCGCCGCCACAGGTCCTGCCCAGGTCGCCGCGCGGCCCCCGTCGGCTTTCATCTGCCTGCTTCCCGACGACGGCCGCCCGCATCCGCTCGACGGCTCGCCGCGGTGCCGGAGGCGAGGGGTGTCCCGTGCCGGTCCGCCAGGAGCATGCTGGTGGTGTCCCCTCTTCACCGACCACGCCAGGAGGTTCCCCATGAGCACCATGCGCGCCGCTCGCTTCCACGGACAGAAGGACATTCGCATCGACGAGATCGACACCCCCACCGCCGGCCCGGGGCAGGTGCTGGTGGACGTCGCCTGGTGCGGCATCTGCGGCACGGACCTGCACGAGTACCTCGAGGGCCCGATCTTCGTCCCGCAGCCCGGCCACCCCCACCCGGTCACCGGGGAGGAGCCGCCGGTCACCATGGGCCACGAGTTCTCCGGCGTCGTCGCCGAGCTCGGCGAGGGCGTCACCGACCTCGAGGCCGGCGACCACGTGGTGATCGAGCCGTACATCATCCGTGAGGACGTGGACACCGGGCCGGAGTCGAAGACCTACCACCTGTCCCAGGACATGAACTTCATCGGCCTCGGCGGCCACGGCGGCGGCCTGGGGGAGAAGGTCGCCGTGGACCGCCGCTGGGTGCATCGGATCTCGAAGGACGTGCCGCTGGACCAGGCGGCGCTGATCGAGCCGCTGACCGTCGGCTTCCATGCCGTCGAGCGTTCCGGGGTGAAGGCCGGTGACGTCGCCCTGATCGGCGGCGCGGGCCCCATCGGCCTGCTCACAGCAGCGGTCCTGAAGGCCCAGGGCGTCACGGTCGTCATGTCGGAGCTGTCCGAGCTGCGCCGCAAGAAGGCGGTCGAGTCCGGCGTCGCGGACCACACCTTCGACCCGCGGGAGACCGACGTCGTCGAGGAGGTCAAGAAGCTGACCGACGGCCGTGGAGCGGACGTCGCGTTCGAGTGCACCTCCGTCCAGGTCGTGCTCGACACGCTGATGGACGCGGTGAAGCCCCGTGGCGTGATCGTCATCGTCTCCATCTGGGGCCAGCGCTCGGACTTCGACATCCACAAGCTCGTGATGAAGGAGATCGACCTGCGCGGCACCATCGCCTACGTGAACAACCACCCGGCGACCATCGAGCTCGTGGAGTCCGGCAAGATCGATCTCGCCCCGTTCATCACCGGCAAGATCGGTCTGGAGGGTCTGGTGGACGAGGGCTTCGACACCCTCATCCACCGCAACGAGACCGCGGTGAAGATCCTCGTCTCGCCCTCGGGCAAGGGGCTGTGACCCCCGCTCGGATCCCGTGATCCGGTCCTGAGGTGATCGGGGGCTCCTGGATGCAGTACGATCGTCCGACCTGTGACGCCTGTCACGGATTTCACTCGTCGCTCGCCCTTCAGGAGCCCCCATGTCACCGTCCCACCGTCACGCGGGTCAGAAGGCCGCCGCCCCGCCGGGCCGCACGATCGGCGTCGGCACCGTCGTCTTCGCCCTCATCGCGGTCGTATCCATCGCGGCCGCGTCCTTCTTCTCCGTCCGTGCCGCGGGCACGGACGACGACCTGCGGTCCAACCTGACCTACATCGCCCCGGCCGGCGTCGGCGGCGGCTGGGACTCCTTTGCGCGTGAGGGCCAGCAGGCCATGCGCAGCGAGGGCATCGTGAACAACGTGCAGGTGGTCAACATCCCGGGTGCCGGCGGCACCATCGGGCTGAGCAACTTCGTCACCAAGTCCGGTCAGGCGAACACGATCATGGCCACCGGCGCGGCCATGACCGGCGGCATCGCCACCAACGACTCCCAGTACACGCTCGAGGACGTGCGCCCGATCGCCCGCATAGCGGAGGACTACAACGCGTTCATCGTGAAGGCGGACGCCCCGTGGAACACCATGGAGGAGTTCGTCGAGGCCTGGAAGGCCGACCCGAAGGGCATGGTGTGGACCGGCGGCTCCGTCGGGTCCATCGACCACCTGGTGATCGCCCAGCTGGCCATCGACGTGGGCATCGACCCGAAGGACCTGACCTTCATTCCGAAGGCCGGCGGCGGCGAGTCGGTGCAGTCGCTGATGGCGGGCACCGCGGACATCGCGGTGACCGGCTTCAACGAGGTCGGCGACCAGATCGACGCCGGACGGGTGAAGGGGTTGGCCATCACCGCTCCGGAGCGCTTCGACGACTACCCGGACCTGCCGACCTTCAAGGATCTCGGCTACGCCGTGGACCTGGTGAACTGGCGCGGCATCGTGGCCGCCCCGGGCGTGTCGGACGAGGAGTTCGCCTCCCTCGAGCAGATCGTCACCGAATCCCGTGACTCGGCCTCCTGGAAGGACTCCCTGGAGCGCAACCGCTGGGAGGACTCCTTCCTCACCGGCCCCGAGCTCATCGACTTCATCCGGGAGGACCAGGCCAAGGCCCGCGAGCTCGTGAAGGAGCTGGGACTGTGAGCATCCACCAGAAGACCGCTGCGCAGGCACCCGCCTCCGCGCGCACCGCACCCGAGCCGTCGGCAGGCTTCGGTCACGGCCGCTCGGGACTCGTCGTCCCGCTGATCCTCGCCGTCTTCAGCACCTACCTGCTGATTGGCGTGCTGACCATGGAGGTGCCGGAGGGCACGGATCCGCCGGGTCCGACCTTCTTCCCGACCATCGTGCTGGTGGCCGGCTACGTGATCGCCGTGCTGCTGGCGCTGCGGATCTTGAAGACCCCGGAGCCGGCCGAGCCGGCGACCTTCGGCGAGCACGACGACGTCTCGGACGAGGAGCGACGCGCCGCCGAGGAGGCCGCGGCCGTGCAGTATCCGACGTTCACCGACTGGCGCTGCGTCGCCTGGGCCGTCGGCGGATTCCTGGCCTTCGCCGCACTGCTGCAGTTCGCCGGCTGGATCCTGGCGGCCGCACTGCTGTTCTGGTGCGTGGCCCGGTCCATGGACTCCCGCACCCCGCTGCGTGACGTGGTGGTGGCGTTGACGGTGTCCTCGATCGTCTACCTGGCCTTCGGCGTCGCCCTGGGCCTGAACCTGCCCTCGGGCCTGATCGGAGGTGGCTTCTGATGGAGGCACTGTCCCTGCTCATGGAGGGCTTCGCCCACGCGTTCACCCCCATGAACCTCGTGTTCGTCCTCGTCGGATGCCTCCTCGGCACCGCGGTGGGCGTCCTGCCCGGCCTGGGCTCGTCCATGGCCGTGGCGCTGCTGTTGCCGATGACGTTCGCCCTGGACCCGACCGCCGCGTTCATCATGTTCGCCGGCGTCTACTTCGGCGGCCTGTTCGGCGACTCGACCATGGCCATCCTCATGAACACCCCGGGCCAGGCCTCGGCGATCGCCTCCACCTTCGAGGGGCACAAGATGGCCCGTGCCGGCCGCGCCCCGCAGGCGTTGGCCACCGCGGCGATCGGTGCGTTCATCGGTGGCATGGTCTCCTGTGTGCTGGTGGTCTTCCTGGCCCCGGCGCTGGCGGACCTGTCCGCGAACTTCGGCCCGGCCGAGTACTTCGCGCTGGCCCTGTTCGCCTTCGTGGCGACCTCCTCGGTGGTGGCGGACGACGTCCTGAAGGGCCTGCTGGCCCTCGTGCTGGGCCTGGGCATCGCCACGGTCGGCATCGACTCGGTCTCCGGCGCGGAACGCTTCTCCCTGGGCGTGCCGCAGCTGTTCGACGGCGTCTCCCTGGTGACCGTCACCGTCGCGCTGCTGGCCCTCGGCGAGGTCTTCCACGTGGCCTCCCGCATCCGTCGCGACCCCGCCGCCCGCTCGATCCCGTCCGCCGGTCGGCCGTTCCTGTCCGGCGCCGAGTTCCGCGAGGCGCTGCCGGCCTGGCTGCGCGGCACGGGCATCGGCCTGCCGTTCGGCGTGGTCCCGGTGGGCGGAGCGGACGTGCCCACGTTCATCGCGTACGGCGTGGAGAAGAACCTGGACAAGCGCCGCACGACCCCGATGTTCGGCAAGGGCGCGATCCGGGGCCTGGCCGCCCCCGAAGCCGCCGGCAACGCGACCACCGGCACCGCCATGGGGGCCCTGCTCGCCCTGGGACTGCCGGTCTCGGCCACCGCGGCGATCATGCTGGCCGCCTTCCAGCAGTACGGTCTGCAGCCGGGCCCGCTGCTGTTCGAGCGTGCGCCGGACCTGGTCTGGGGCCTGCTGGCCTCGTTCTTCATCGCGATGATCGTGCTGCTGGTGCTGAACCTGCCGTTCGCCCCGCTGTGGGCCAAGCTGCTGCTGATCCCGAAGCCGTACCTGTTCGGCGGCATCGCGGTGTTCTGCGGCCTGGGCGTCTACGCCACGTCGGCGTCCACGTTCGACCTGTTCCTGCTGACCGGCCTGGGCTTCCTCGGATTCCTGATGCGCCGCTACTCGGTGCCGCTGGCGCCGCTGCTGATCGGCATGGTCCTCGGCCCGCTCGCCGAGACCTCGCTGCGCGACGCCCTGATGTCCTCCGGCGGCGACTACTCCGTCTTCGTCGACAGCGGCATCACGATCGCGGTCTACGTGCTGCTTGCGCTGGCCATCGGCATCTCGATCGTCGGCCGCGCCCGCGCCGCCCGCGCGGAGAAGACGGCCGCCGGGTCGGCCGTCGAGCACGAGGAGGTTCCGGCCGGACGCTGACCGCCCCCATTCCCGGCGACGGCCCCTCACCCGGCCCTGCCGGCCCACCCTCCGCGGTGGGCCGGCAGGCGGAGGCGAGGGGCCGTCGTCGTGCCCTGGCACCGGTAGAGTCCTGCCGGAGGGCCGCCACCGGGGTGCCCCCGGCGTGGAAAGGCTCCTGGCATGGATGCTGCACTGTTTCGTGAGACCCTCATCGGCGACGTCGGGCTGATCGGCATCCTGCTGCTCGTCGCCGTCGTGCTGCGGGCCAAGGTCCGCTTCTTCCAGTGGCTCGTGATGCCGGCCCCGGTGATCGCCGGGCTGCTGGGGTTCCTCCTCAGCCCCCAGGTGGCGGGCACGTGGGGCCTGGGCGTCGGCGGCTGGACGTTCACCGGCCTGCCGTTCTCCGCGTACATCGGCTCCTACACCACCCTCCTCATCGCCGTGGTGTTCGCCTGCATGGCGCTGTCCCAGTCCTTCTCCTTCACGAGGATGAACGGCCCGCTGGCCGGGTTCGCCGGGTACGGGGTGCTCATGTCCGCCGGGCAGGTGGTCGTCGGCATGCTGTTCGTGCTGCTCCTGCTGGGCCCTGCGATGGGCACCTCGGACGGCATCGGCATGGTGCTGTTCGCCTCCTGGTCCGGCGGGTTCGGCACGTCCGCCGCCCTCGGCGACGTCTTCGCCGGCGCCGGACACCCGGAAATCACATCCATCGCCTTCACCTCGGCCACCGTGGGCATGCTCTCCGGGATCACCGGCGGCGTGGTCCTGGCCAAGATCGGCTCCGTCCGCGGCCACACCCGGGCGTTCAACACCGCCGACGCGTTCACCCCGTCGGTCCGCACGGGCGTGCTGGAGCACGACGACCGCCCGGTCGCGGCCCGCCACACCATGTCCGGCTCGTCCCTGGAGACCCTCACCCTGCACGTCGCCCTGGTCGGCGTCGTCCTCGCCCTCGGCTGGCTCTTCATGACCACCACCGCAGACCTGCTCGGCGACTTCGCGCTGCCGCTGTTCGCCAGCGCCTTCCTGGCGGGCATCGTGGTGCGGTGGTGCGTGGTCCGCAGCGGCGCCGTCCGCGTGATGGACCCGAAGACCTTGAAGTCCCTGTCCGGGATGGCCTCGGATCTGCTGATCGTCTGCGGCATCGTGTCCATCGAGCCGGCGTTCGTGGCGGACCATCTCACGGAGCTGGTCCTGCTGTTCGTCCTCGGCCTGGCGTTCTGCCTGTTCCTCGGGCTCGTGGTGGCCCCGCGGTACCTGGGCGAGAGCTGGTTCGAGAAGCAGATCTTCACCTGGGGCTGGGCCACCGGCTCCGTGGCCACCGGCATCGCCCTGCTGCGCATCGTGGACCCGGAGCTCGAGTCCGGGACCGTGGAGGACTTCGGCTACGCCTACATGCCGCTGATCCCGGTGGAGGGCGCCGCGGTGGCGGTCGCGCCCCTGCTGATCGTCGCCGGAGCGCCCTGGGCGGTCGTGGCGATCTGGGGCGTCATCGCCGTCCTCGGCGCGGTGGTGATGGTGCGGCAGGGCGGCCCGGCCGAGCAACGCACGGGTCCGGCCACCGCCGCCCGAGTCTGACCGTCCCGAGGGCCGTCCCCGCGGGCCGGTTCAGAGGGGCGGCTCAAGGGCCCAGGCGCCCACCCAGAACCCGACGACGAAGGCGACAACGCCCAGGCCCAGGTGCAGCGCCCAGATTCGCGCGGCACGGGCCAGAGCGGCCTTGCGGGTGCCGGCATCCGCGGCGGCGTCCACCGCCTGCAGAGCCAGCGTGGAGAAGGTGCCCAGGGCCAGCGCGAACGTCGCGGCGACCGGGAGCGTGAACGGCGCGTGCGGCAGGGCCGAGAGCAGCGGCACGGCCGCGCCGAGTACCAGCGCGGCGAGCACATTGGCGGCGAGGACACCCCGCGGGGACAGCCACCGGTCCAGGGCGAAGCGGAGCATGGCGCCGCACGCGCCGGCCAGGGCCGTGGCCGGCAGCAGGGCGGGGGAGTCCAGCAGGGTCATCGTGCGGCCTCCCGCGCCGGGTCCGCAGCCCCCGAACGGGACCCGGCACGAAGCCCCGCCCAGGCGCACAGCGTGCCGGCGGCGGCGACCGCAGCCACCAGCAGCAGCCCGGCGCCGAGACCGCCGAGGATCCGCTCGGCGGACGCCGTGCCCGGCGCGGACAGCGCTGCGGTGACAGGGGTGCCCAGCAGCGCCGCCAGCGCGCTGAAGGAGGTGTAGGCGCCCAGCACCCCGGTGCCCAGGGCAGCGGTCACCCGTTCGTCCCACGGCGCCCGGGACGTCCGTGCCCGGCCGTTGAGCAGGCCGAGCAGGAACGCGCCGAGCAGGTTGGCCACCACCATGGCGGGGGTGCTCCCCGCCGCGGGGCCGAACAGGGCCAGACCCGGGCCGTCCAGCAGCGCGTGGGTGCCGGCGTTGAGCAGCACGCCCACGGCGCCGCCGAGACCGACCCACAGCACGAGGGGACCGGGCAGGCGGCGGTGCGGGGACGCCGTCGGGAAGGGGGAGGCGGGGCCCGGGCCGGTGGCTCCCGGGCGGGCCGGCTCAGCCATCGGCGCGCAGGCGGCCGAGGACCTCCTCGTGGAGGTGGCCGTTGGTGGCCAGGGCGTTGCCGCCGAAGGGACCCTCCTGGCCGTCCAGGGAGGTGAAGCGGCCGCCGGCCTCGCGGACGATCGGCACCAGGGCGGCCATGTCATGCAGGGCCAGCTCCGGCTCGCACGCGATGTCCACGGCGCCCTCGGCCAGCAGCATGTAGGACCAGAAGTCGCCGAAGGCGCGCACCCGCCACACGTCCGAGGTCAGCTCCAGGAACGGGCGGATCTGGCCGCGCTCGCGCCAGCCCTCCAGCGAGGAGAAGGACAGCGAGGCGTCCGAGAGCTCGGAGACGCCGGAGACGTGGATGCGCTCGGCGCGCGTCAGGGAGGTGCCTGCGAAGGCGCCCTGCCCGTTCGCGGCCCACCAGCGGCGGTGCAGGGCCGGGGCGGAGACCACGCCGAGCACCGGCTCGCCGTCCTCCAGCAGCGCGATCAGCGTGGCCCACACGGGGACGCCGCGCACGAAGTTCTTGGTGCCGTCGATGGGGTCGATCACCCAGGTGCGGCCGTCCCGGCCCTCGGTCTCGCCGAACTCCTCGCCCAGGATGCCGTCGCGGGCACGGGCGCGGGACAGGGCGGAGCGGATGGCCTCCTCGGCGGCGGTGTCCGCATCCGAGACCGGCGTCAGGTCCGGCTTCGTGGAGACGTCCAGGTCCAGCGCCCTGAAACGGGACATGGTGAGGGAGTCCACATTGTCCGCGAGCATGTGGGCCAGGCGCAGGTCTTCGGTGTGGTCCTTGTGCTCCCGCGGGGCACGGGCGGCGGGGGAGGTGGTCTCGGCTCCGGTGCTCTCCATGGGCCCCACGCTATCCTGTCCGGTCCGCCGCGGGGCAGAAGGAGCCGCCGATCCTCAGGGCGTCCACGGCGCAGAACGCCGCGGCTCAACCTTCCTGGGGCGCCTCCGAGGACTCCGAACCCGGCTCCGAGGTGCCGGCGCGGTTGGCCAGCAGGCGACGCAGGGACTCCAGACGGTGGGCGCCGGCGGCACCGGCCTTCCCGGCACGGACCCAGGGGTCCAGGCCGCAGTCCCCGTCGTCCCTCAGGTGGGTGCAGCCGGGCTGGCAGTCGGCCAGGGCGCCGGAGAGGTCGTCGAAGGCCTCCACCACGCGGTCCGGCTCCACCCAGCCCAGGCCGAAGGAACGGATGCCGGGGGTGTCCACCACCCAGGTGTGCGGCACGGGGTTCCCCGCGGCGTCCGGCAGGGGCACGGCCAGCGCGGAGGAGGAGGTGTGGCGGCCGCGCCCGGTGACGGCGTTGACGTGCCCGGTGGCCCGGTCCGCGCCGGTCAGCGCGTTGAGCAGGGTGGACTTGCCCACGCCGGAGGGACCCACGAAGGCGGCGGTGTGCCCGCGCAGCCGCTCGGCCACCCGCTCCACCAGTGAGGCGTCCAGGTCCGTGTCCCCGGTCTGCTGCTCGAATGCGGAAGCGCCGGAGGTCATGACCTCCAGGTCCAGGTCCTCGTAGTGGCGGACCAGGTCCACCGGGTCCTTCAGGTCCGTCTTGGTGATCAGCAGCAGCGGGTGGATGCCCGCGTCGTAGCAGGCCACCAGTGCGCGGTCGATGAAGCCGGTGCGCGGCTCCGGGTTCGCCGCGGCCACCATGATCACCAGGGTGTCCGCGTTGGCCACCACCACGCGCTCCACGGCGTCCGAGTCGTCCGCGGAGCGGCGCAGCACGGTCGTGCGCTCCTCGATGCGCACGATGCGCGCCAGCGTCCCCGGCCGCCCGGACAGGTCCCCGACCACCGCCACCCGGTCGCCCGTGGCGATCGGGTTCCGGCGCAGCTCCCGGGCGCGCATGGCGGTCACCGGAGCGTCCTGGCCGTCCAGGGACACGGTGTACCGGCCGCGGTCCACGGTGGTCACCATGGCGATCTGCGCGTCCTCGTGCTTCGGCCGCTGCTTGGTACGCGGCCGGGAGCCCTTCTTGTTCGGACGCACGCGCACATCCGACTCGTCCCAGGCGTTCGGGTCCACTCGACGGCCCACTCAGGCCTCCTCTCGGCGCACCAGCGCCTCCCACATCGCCGGGAAGTCCGGCATGGTCTTCGCGGTCGTCCCCACGTCCCTCACCGTGGTGCCGGGCACCGCCAGCCCGACGACGGCCGCGAACGTGGCCATCCGATGGTCGTGGTAGGTCCGTGCCTCCGCCGGCGTCAGGTCCCCGGCGGCACCGCTCCCCGGGAAGTCCAGGCGGTCGGCGCCCTGACTCACGTGGACGCCGAAGCGGGCGGCCTCGGCGGTGAGGGCGGCCAGGCGGTCGGTCTCATGCCCGCGCAGGTGGCCGATGCGGGTGAGCTGCGTCGGGCCCTCGGCGAGCAGCGCCAGGGCGGCGACGGTGGGGGCGAGCTCGGCGGTGTCCGGCACCTCGCCGGCACCGCAGACGACCGGGTCGCCGGCGGCGTCGCGGCCGCCGCAGACCTCCAGGACGCCGTGCGCCGGGTCCTCTGCGTCCGGGATGAACTCCACCCGGGCGCCGAAGGCCGGCAGGATGTCCCGCCAACGCTGCCCGATCTGGGTGGTCTCGGCAGGCCAGCGCGGGATGCGCACGGTGCCTCCGGTGACCGCCGCGGCGGCCAGGAACGGGCCGGCGTTGGACAGGTCCGGCTCCACGGTCATGGCGAAGGGGCGCGGGCGGGCCCCGGGGACCGCGAAGGTCCTCGCGTCCAGGGCCTCGGCCGGCACGCCGACCTCGGTCAGGGCCGCGAGCGTCATGCCCACGTGCTCCGGGCTGGGGACCGTGGCGCCGGCGTGGCGGACCGTCAGCCCGCCCGGATACGCGCACGCGCTGAGCAGCGCCGCGGAGAGGAACTGGGAGGACTCGGAGGCGTCGAGCTCGAGGTGGCGGGAGCCGTCGTCGGGAAGGAGGGGAAGGGCCTCGGGAACGGCGAGGGTCAGCGGGAGACGGCCGGGCTCGCCCTCCTCCGTGACCTGCACGCCCAGGCTCCGCAGGGCCTGGATCGTGGCGCCCATGGGACGGACCCGGGCGCCGGGGTCCCCGTCCAGGCGGACGGTGCCCGGTCGCAGGGCGGCCACCAGCGGCAGGAAGCGCATGACGGTGCCGGCCAGGCCGCAGTCGATCTCCACGGGCGCCGGCAGCGGCTCCCCGATCGGCAGGCCGGTGACATGCAGGGCGCCGTCCGCGCCGTCCGAGAACCCGGCGCCGAGGGCGGTGAGCGCGGTACGCATCAGGTCCGTGTCCCGGCTGCGCAGCACCCCGTGCAGCGTGCAGGGCCCGGAGGCGAGCGCGGCGAGCACCAGCCAGCGGTTGGTCAGGGACTTCGAGCCGGGCAGCTCCACGGTGCCCTCCACCGGGCCGGTCGCGTGCGGTGCCGGCCACGGGTCCGGCCAGGGCCCGGCGCCTGCGGCGGCAGGGGGCGGGGCGGGGCAGGGGG
>NZ_FUKP01000006.1:0-74579 GCF_900163825.1 Micrococcus lylae
TCATGATTCTTACCGTTCCTCTCGGTACGGCTTACACAGACCATCTGACACGCCCTTCTCTCCTGCACAACGGACGAAAGATACCAAGCGGTCCACAGTTGACGATCCAGGCGATCCAGTATGTGCTTGCGCGCGGAAGAGTTGGTGCATGGCCACAGGTCTCATTCCACTTGCCCCGAGCAATCGCCGATGCCTTCCGGAGCACCTCCGCGATCAGGTCTTCGACAGACATGTCCTTCACCAGGCCCACATCCCGGGAGACCGCCTCCGCGCCGCGGACATCCTGCAGGTCACCCACGGCGCCCATCGGGCGCTTACGATGCCCCTGACGGGCTGGGAGACGCTGGGCTACCCGACGCCTCCGGTGAGCCGACCGCCGGAGGAGGTGGCCGTCGTCGTGAAGCGGGCCAGGGCAGTGGCCTCACACCAGACGGCTTTGCGGCTGCACGGGTTCATTCTCCCGCCGTGGCTGCAGGACGACGACGGACTGATCCACGTGTCTCGGCCACATGTGCGCGGCGTGGCGAGCCGGCGTGGGGTAGTGACGCATGGCCGGACGGTGCCCGCTGAGGACGTGGAGGTGATGCACGGGATCCCGGTGACATCCATCGAGCGCACGTGGGCAGACCTGGCTGCACTGCTGCCGATGGGGATGGTGGACGAGCTCGTGGTGGCCGGGGACGGCATCGTGAAGCGCCCCTGGACGCCTGACGGGCGCCGAGAGCCGCTCACGACAGTTGAACGCCTGAGAGCCGCGGTGAGCCGTGCAGGACGGTACAAGGGGGTGAGGACGGCACGAGCAGCGTTGGACCTGATCCGGGTGGGCTCGGACGCGGCCACAGAGACGAAGATGCGGTTGGCGTTGATCCATGCGGGCCTGCCGGAGCCGGAACTGCAGCTCATCCTGGACCCCTCCAGGCCGGTGAGTCCTGACGGGGACATGGGCTACAGACAGTGGCGGCTGGTGCTGCACTATGACGGCGCGCCTCACGACGACGAAGCACAGAAGCTGGTGGATGCCTGGAGAAACAAGGGCTGGGACGACGCCGGCTGGGCACAGATCTGGGCGACGGTCGAGGACTATCGGGACGACTTCCGCCGGGTGATCCACAAGGTGCGGTGTCGCCGTGACGAGGTCGAGGGGCAGGGCTGAGCGGTGAATCTGCCTCCCTTTCCACTAGCGAAGGCGAGTGGGACAGGGGAGTTGGTCGGTCGGCGCCTCCCTTTTTACTAGCGAAAACCCCCAGGCGCGGGGAGGGACGGGGGAGTATCGGTCGGTGCTGCCTCCCATTTCGCTAGCGAAAGCGACAGGGGGCGGGGGAGGAGCGGAGCCTCAGACAGCGGAAGGCCCGCAGCACATGAAGTGCTGCGGGCCTTCCGTCCGTGGCGGTGAGCCTGTCGATCAGTGACCGAGCTGGTTCCCCTTGTCGCCCTCCACGGCGCCGTGGCCGTGGTGGCCGTGGAGCTGCGCCTCGACGAGCTCCTCGCGGGTGACCGGCTCGACGCGCTCCTCGAAGAAGAGACGGGAGACGCTGGCACGGACCTTCTCCATGGTCGAGACCTTGCCCTTGCGACCCGGGGTGGCCGGGATCGGGCGCGGGGACTCGAAGGAGACCAGGCGGTACATCTCGTAGTCGGTCAGGTTGCGGTGGCGCTCGGAGAAGCCGCCCTCCGGGGACATCTCCACCACGCCGGACTCGTGGCCGTGCAGCACCAGCTCGCGATCCTTGCGCTGGAGGGACAGGCAGATGCGGCGGGTCACGATGAAGGCGATCACCGGGCCGAGGAAGAACAGCACGCGCAGCAGGTACAGCACGTCGTTCAGCGACACCTGGAAGTGGGTGGCGATGAGGTCCGAGGAGGCCGCGGCCCACATGACGCAGTACCAGGTGATGCCGGCGACACCGGCGGCCGTGCGGCCCGGGGCGTTGCGCGGGCGGTCCAGGATGTGGTGCTCGCGGTTGTCCTTGGTCACCCAGGCCTCGATCCACGGCCACGCGATCATGCCGAGGATCAGGATCCCGACCGGCATCAGCGGGAACAGGACTCCCATGGGCAGCGAGACAGAGGAGCCCCACGGCATCGGGATGTTCCACAGGAAGGAGAAGTCGCCGATCTGCCCCGGCATCAGACGCAGGGCGCCGTCGAACCAGCCGATGTACCAGTCAGGCTGGGTGCCGGCCTGCACCGGGGACGGGTCGTACGGGCCGTAGTTCCACATCGCGTTGATGGTGACGGTGCCGGCCATGAGGGCCAGAACGCCGAACACGATGAAGAAGAAGCCACCGGCCTTCGCGGCGTACACCGGGCCCACCGGGTAGCCGACCACGTTGTTCTCCGTGCGGCCCGGGCCCGGGTACTGGGTGTGCTTGTGGGTGACGACCATGAACAGGTGGATCACGATCAGCAGCAGGATGACCGCCGGGACGATCATGATGTGCAGCGCGTACAGGCGACCCACGATGGAGTAGCCCGGGAACTCGCCGCCGAAGAGGAACATCGACAGGTGGGTGCCCACCAGCGGCAGGGACTTCAGGATGCCGTCGATGATGCGCAGACCGTTGCCGGAGAGCACCTCGTCCGGAAGCGAGTAGCCGGTGAAGCCGGCGGCCCAGCCCATCATCAGCAGGCCGCAGCCGACCACCCAGTTGAGTTCACGCGGGCGGCGGAAGGCGCCGGTGAAGAACACGCGCAGCATGTGCACGGACATCGCGGCGACGAACAGCAGCGCGGCCCAGTGGTGCAGCTGACGCATGAACAGGCCGCCGCGGATGTCGAAGCTGATGTCCAGCGTCGAGGCGTAGGCGGCGGACATCTCGATGCCGTAGAGCGGAGCGTAGGCACCCTCGTAGGTGACGTGCGCCATCGACGGATCGAAGAAGAAGGTCAGGAACGCGCCGGACAGCAGCAGGATGACGAAGCTGTAGAGCGCGACCTCGCCGAACATGAAGGTCCAGTGGTCCGGGAAGATCTTGCGGCCGAACTCCTTGACGATGGGGGACATGCCCACCCGGGTGTCGAGATAGTTCGCCAGGCGGCCGGTGCGGGTGGCCGGCTGAAACTCTTTCACAGTGGTGCTCATGGGTCAGCCACGCTCCCAGTAGACAGGTCCGACAGGCTCATGGAAGTCGCTCTGGGCGACGAGGAAGCCCTCGTCGTTCACAGCGATCGGCAGCTGCGGCAGCGCGTGGCTGGCCGGGCCGAAGATCACCTTGCACTCCTGCGTCAGGTCGAAGGTCGACTGGTGGCAGGGGCACAGCAGGTGGTGGGTGTGCTGCTCGTACAGCGCGATCGGGCAGCCCACGTGGGTGCAGACCTTGGAGTAGGCGAAGATCCCGTCCACGTTCCAGTTCTCTCGACCCGGGGTGATCTTCACCTTGGCGGGGTCGAGGCGCATGAGCAGGACGACGGCCTTGGCCTTCTCGTTCAGCTTGCCGTGGTGCAGGTCGTTCAGGCCCTCGGGGATGACGTGCACGGCGGAGCCGACGGTCACGTCAGAGGCCTTGATCGGGGCACCGGTGGGATCACGGACGAGACGCACGCCCTCGGCCCACATGGTGTGGCGCAGGCGCTCGACGCCGAAGTTCTCGGTCTCCTTGTCGGAGAAGTTGTCCGTGTTGTCCAGATCGCGGAACACCGCGATGAACGGCAGCGGGGCCAGGACGGCGGCACCGATCAGGGTGTTGCGCAGCAGCGGGCGGCGCTTGATCTGGGTCTCGTCGATGATGTCCTGCATCATGCCGGCGGCGACCTGACGATCGGCCTCGGTGCGCACCTCGTGACGGCTTTCGACCATCTCGTGGTCCGGCATGAGGGTCTTCGCCCAGTGGACGATGCCCACGCCGATGCCCAGCATCGCGAGGGCGGTGCCGACGCCCAGCAGCAGGTTCTGCAGGAAGATGACATCGAACGACTCGTTGTTGCCGATCTGGCCCACGCCGAAGTAGCCGATGAAGAAGACGACGGTGCCGATGATCGAGATCAGGAACAGCACCGAGACCTGGCGCTCAGCGCGCTTGGCGGCCTTCGGGTCCTCGTCCGCCAACCGGGGGCGGTGCGGAGGCAGCCCAGGGTTGTCGATGGCGTACCGGGGAGCGTCCCCACCGGCGTGCTCGAGGGCGTCCGAGGGGCGCTGGGTCCCTCCGTTGCCGTGCTCGCCCATATGACTCATTTCCTTTGCTTGAGTGAGTGATGCAGTGTCTTGCGTCCGGCGCGCGGGGCGCCGGCGGGGTCAGGAGGACCGGGAGGTCAGCCAGACCATGAAGCCGATGATGACGGCCAGGCCGGCAGTCCAGATGAAGAGGCCCTCGGAGACCGGACCCAGGGAGCCCAGGGAGAGACCGCCGGGCGAGTCGTTGCTCTCGATGGTCTTGAGGTAGGCGATGATGTCGCGCTTGTCCTCGGGCTTGAGGTTGGCGTCGGAGAACACCGGCATGTTCTGCGGGCCGGTGGCCATCGCCTCGTAGATGTGCTTCTCGGACACACCCTCCAGGGTCGGGGCGAACTTGCCGCGGGTCAGGGCACCGCCGGCCGCGGCGGCGTTGTGGCACATGGCGCAGTTGATGCGGAACAGCTCGCCGCCCTTGGCGATGTTCACGTCCTCGTGGTCCGCATCGAGGTACTGCTCCTCCGGCACGGAGGGACCGGCACCCAGGGAGGCCACGTAGGCGGCCATCTGTGCGGTCTGCTCCTCGCTGAACTGGACCGGCTTCATGCGGGCCTGCGGGCCGTGCATCTGCATCGGCATGCGGCCCGTGCCGACCTGGAAGTCGACGGAGGCGGCGCCCACGCCGATGAGCGACGGTGCGGCGTCGGTGCCGGCGGCACCCATGCCGTGGCAGGAGGCGCAGTTCGCGTTGAACAGCTTCTCACCCTCGGCGATGTCATCGCTCGAGGCGGCCGTCGTGACCTGGGTGGCCGCCTGGGCCTGGTTGACCGTGCTGGCGGCGGAGTAGAGGCCGCCGGTCACCAGAAGCCCCAGCAGAAGCAGTGCCAGCCCCATGAGCGGGTGGCGGCGGTGCTGCGATAGTGCCTTCACAGTGGGTTCCTTACGTTGTCTGCCGAATCGACACCATCATGCCTGGTCGATTCGCCTCGGGTGCGGAGTGGGTCCTGGTGTGCCGTCCGTCAGAGCGGGGCGACGATGTCCAGGAAGTAGACGATGAAGAAGAGTGCGATCCACACGACGTCGACGAAGTGCCAGTAGTAGGACACGACGATCGCGGAGGTCGCCTCATGGTGGCCGAAGCGGCGGGCCAGGTAGGCGCGTCCGATGATGAACATGAACGCGATGATGCCGCCGGTCACGTGGATGGCGTGGAAGCCGGTGGTGATGTAGAACGCCGAGCCGTAGGCGTTGGCGGCGATGGTGACACCCTCCGACACGAGCACGGCGTACTCGTAGGCCTGGACGGCCACGAAGACCGAGCCCATGATCGCGGTGAGGATGAACCACTCGACCATGCCCCAGGACTTGATGGCGAAGAGGCCTCCGGTCCGGCGCGGCTGAAGACGCTCTGCGGCGAACACGCCGAACTGGGCGGTCACGGAGGACAGCACCAGGATGGTCGTGTTGACGGCCGCGAGCGGGATGTTCAGGATCTCGGAGTGGGTCGCCCAGAGCTCCGGCGAAGTGGAGCGCAGGGTGAAGTACATGGCGAAGAGCCCGCCGAAGAACATGAGCTCACTGGCCAGCCACACCATGGTTCCGACCTGGACCATGTTGGGGCGGCTCGGGAGCCCGGTGGGCGCGGGCTGCTGGAGAGCGGGAGTTGCAGTGGTCACCTGGCCATTATGGCCCTAAACCGTGTCCTGTGCCCAACCGGACGCTACCGTGTCGCAGCCTGGATGTCCCCGGTAGGGCGCATGTTCAACGTGATTGCAGGGCATACGGTCAGCGAACGTCCAGCGTCACACCGTGACCGCCGGACGTCCCCGGGCGTGCGCCGGGCGATAGGGTCGTCCATGTGAACGCCATCTCCAGCACCGCATCGACCCCGTCCACCTGGCCCGAGATCCTCGGCGACCTCACCTCGTCCGTCGACCTGACGCTGGCGCAGGCGGCCTGGGCCATGGAGGAGATGATGGGCGGCACCGCCTCCGAGGCCCATGTCGGCGGCTTCCTCACCGCCCTGGCCGCCAAGGGCGTGACCGTGCCTGAGTTGCTCGGCCTGACCGAGGTCATGGTCCGGCGCGCCCGGCCGGTGTCCGTTCCGGGGCAGACCCTGGACATCGTCGGCACCGGTGGTGACCGCCTGGGGACCGTCAACATCTCCACCATGTCCTCGCTCGTGGCCGTGGGCGCGGGTGCACGTGTGGTGAAGCACGGCAACCGCGGCGCCTCGTCCACCGCCGGTGCGGCCGACGTCATCGAGGCGCTCGGCGTGGACCTGTCCATGCCGGCTGAGAAGGCGGAGGAGTGCGCCGAGGCGGTCGGCATGACCTTTCTGTTCGCGCAGAACTATCACCCGTCCATGAAGCACGTGGCCCCGGTGCGCCGTCAGCTGGGCGTGCCCACGGTCTTCAACTTCCTGGGCCCGCTCTCCAATCCGGCCAAGGTCACCGCACAGGCGCTGGGCTGCTCCGATGCCACGATGGCGCCGCTGCTGGCCCAGGTGCTCGCCGACCGCGGCGTCCGCGGCTTCGTCTTCCGCGGCTCCGACGGCAGGGACAAGGTCACCACGTCCGGCCCGTCTGCCCTCTACGAGGTGCGTGGTGCAGTGACGGAGCATGAGATCGACCCGCGCGACTTCGGCCTCGAGCTGCAGTCCGTGGAGGCGCTGGCCGGCAAGGACGGCGCCCACAACGCTCAGATCGTCCGCGCCCTGCTGGCGGGGGAGAAGGGGCCGATCCGCGACGCCGTGCTGCTCAACGCCGCCGTCGGCCTCGTGGCTGACGACCCCGACGCCTCCCGCCCGCTGACCGAGCGCATCACGGACAAGATGGCGGTGGCCGCCGAGTCCCTCGACTCCGGTGCCGCACAGGACGTGCTGGACCGCTGGGTGGCCTTCTCGCGTTCCTGAACCGCACGGCTGCCTCTGCCGGAAGCACGACGTCGGCCGTCTCACCTTCACGTTGAAGGTGAGACGGCCGACGTCGTTCAGCTGGGGAGTCGGGTCACTCGAGGGGCTCGGTGCGTTCCACGAGGCCGTCGGGTGCGTGCGCGCCGACCACGGAGCGGGTCCTGGCCGCCGAGTCCTGCAAGGCCTTGCGCGTCGGCCCCGATGCTTCGGGCAGCGCATCCGGGATGACGCGCACGCGTGGGATCCCGTCCGCATCCTCGCCGGGTCGGCTGATGTGGGTGGGTGCCCACTGGACCCGGTCGACGGTGAAGCGCCCGGACGGCGTCTCCCGGAAGGAGACGTCCACGAGCATGCCGTCGTCGGTCTGAGGGGTGTCACGGCGCTGTGCGGCCATGAGGTTGCCGGTGCTGAAGACCGTCCAGACCCCGTTGACCTTCTCGATCGGTTGGACGACGTGGGGATGCTGGCCCATGACCAGGTCGAACTCACCGGATGCGGTCACCATGGCCGCCATGTACCGCTGGTTGCTGTCCGGCTCCTGCTGGTATTCGGTGCCGGCATGCATGTGGAAGATGACGATGTCCGCATCGGCGGCGCGGGCACGGCGAGCGTCGGCGACGGCCTTGTCCGGGTCCAGGAGGTCAACGGACCACTCTCGTCCGGGTGCCTTGGGGATGCCGTTGAGACCATAGGTCTGGGACACGATCGCGACCTCCACCCCCTGATCGGTGGTGAACAGGTGCGGTGACTGGGCCTCCGAGCGCGTGGTGTAGGTGCCGACGGCGCCGAGCCCGGCGGCCTCCAGGGTCTCGCGCGTGCGCACCAGGCCGTCCCAGCCGTCGTCCATCGTGTGGTTGGAGGCGGTCGTGCAGAGGTCGAAGCCGGCGGCCGCGACGGCGTCCACGGTCTCGGCGGGGGAGCGGAATGTGGGGTAGGCGGAGTAGGGGCCGCCGGGGCGCGCCACCGGCACCTCCTGGTGGCAGACGGCGAGGTCCGCGTTCGCCAGGGCGGGTGTGAGTCCATCCAGCTGCGCGCGGAAGTCGAAGCCGTCGTCCGTGCGGGCCGCCTCCCAGAGGGGCTCGTTCCACAACAGGTCTCCGGAGACGGAGATCGTGGCCGTACGCGCCTGCGTCGTGGACGGGGGAGTGTCGGATGGGCTGGAGGAGGTGACCGAGGCGGTCGGCACAGGGTCCTGCGTGCTCGGTGCCGGGTGTGTCGATGCGGACCCCGAACCCGGGCGGGTGTCCGAGGGCGACGGCGACGTCGCTTGCGTCCGCGACGGGACCGTCTCAGAGGCAGCGGCGGAACTCGACGCCGAGGCAGACGTGGCCGCCGAGGACGGGGGAGACGACGGGGGAGCGGCCGCCGGGTCGGGGCTGCATCCACCGAGCACACCCGCCAGCAGCAGCGGAGCGGCGGTGAATGCGACGCCGCGGCGGCTCATCCTTCGAAACCGAGGGCCCAACCCTCACCCAGGTCGGCCTGCGAGTAGGTCCGGAACGCCAGCATCGTCTCCGTCTCCTGGATCCCGGACACCTTGGACAGCTGGTCGGCGATGGTGTCAGCGAGCTGGTCGTACTCGCGCAGCTTCACCATGGCCACCAGGTCCCAGCCGCCGGTGACAGAGTAGACGGCGGAGACTCCCTCGAGGCCGGCGATCCTCTCTGCGGTCTCCGGGATGGTCGACTTGTCCGTGCGGATCATGACGATGGCGGTCACCATGGGGGCGTCCTTCCGTTGGCGGGGGAGCAGGGGTGCGTCCCTGCGGGGCGTGGCCCCACTGTACGACGACGCCACTCACCTCAAGGCGCGGCTGTACGCCGAAGCTGTGGCCGGCCGCCGACGTCCACCGACTGTCGGCTGCGCTCCGACAAGCTCAGCGGTGACGCAGCAGCAGGCCGGTCAGCGCGCGACGACCGAGCAGGAACAGAGCCAGCGAGCCGGCGGCGACGAGGACGAACGGCAGGGGAGCGCCGCCCTGGTCGAACGCGACGCGCAGGAGCATCCCGAGCGTCAGGGTGCCGAGCCAAACGCCGATGCCCGCCGGCCACACCTTGATCCACCGATGCGCGCGGGTCCGGCAGAACCCGAACGAAGAAACCAGCAGGCCGATGAGGAACGGGGAGGCCGTGACGAGCAGGCCCAGGAACCCGTTCTGGGTGGTGTGCTCGCGCTGGCCGATCGCCACGAAGACGGTCACGAGCACGATGTCGATCAGCAGCACGACGGGGATCGTCCAGCCCGGCAGGGCGCGCCGGGCGTGCGGGTGCGGTCGGTGGGGTGTGTCTGCGGTGTCGACGGCGCGGTTCATGGCCTCATTGTCCCATCGGTGGGCAGGTGCGTGCCGTCCATGGCGGTCGGCCCGGGGAGGGTCTCGCATGGTCGGGTAACCGCTATCTGACATAATGTACATTATCGGCGTTCGGGTTCAGAGGCTCCATCTCGCGGTGAGTGTCGCTGATCTGCCATGAACCCTCCACATGCCGCAGTGAAGGTTGACACTGCTCTGTCACTCAGACATCAACCTTCACGTGAGCCAGCCTGAACCCCGTGCCGTCGAGCCGTGCCTGCGGCACTCAGCGCGTCGGTGACGAACACGACGTGGCCGGTGTCCGGATCTGCTCCGGCGCGCCCGCGCGCACGACTACGCTGGCAGGCATGCCCTCTGTGAACCGTCAGACGCCCTTCCATGTCCTGCGCGGCGCCGCCATCGGAGCCGCTGAAGTGCTGCCCGGCATCAGCGGCGGCACCGTGATGATGATCGTGGGCATCTACGAGCACCTCATCCGTTCGGCCGGGCACTTCGTCGGCGGCATCAAGGGGCTGGTGACGGACAAGGCCAGCGCCTACGAGGACCTGCGCCAGGTGCGATGGGACATCGTGATCCCGGTGGTCCTCGGCATGTTCCCTGCACTGCTGCTGGGCGCGAAGTTCATCGCGCCGGCCGTCGAGGACTATCCGATCCAGACCTTCGGCGTCTTCTTCGGCATGTCCGTGGCCGCCGTGCTCATTCCGATCATGGCGGTCGGAACGGCGTGGAACGTCCGTACGGTGCTGGTGGCCGTGGTGGCCGGCATCGTGGCCTTCCTGTTCTTCGGCCTGCCGATCCAACAGCTTGCCGCCAACCCGTTCGTGGTCTTCTTCGCCGCCGCGATCGCGATCTGCGCGCTGGCATTGCCGGGCCTGTCCGGGTCGTTCCTGCTGCTGAGCTTCGGCCTCTACGAGCCGACCCTCAACGCCGTCAACAACCGTGACTGGGGCTATCTGGCGATCTTCGCCGCCGGCGCCATCCTCGGCCTGGGCCTGTTCGTGCGTGCCCTGCAGCGTCTGCTGGAGAACCACCGCGGCGTCACCCTGGCCGTGGTGACCGGCCTGATGGTCGGTGCCCTGCGTGCCCTCTGGCCGTGGCAGCTCGAGGACGAACGCGTCCTGCTGGCTCCGACCGAGGCGGTCCCCCAGACCGTGGGCCTGATGGTCGCCGGTGCCGCCGTGGTCCTGCTCATCACCTGGCTGGGCCACAAGTACCAGACCGACTGACCAGGCCCCCGCCGTGCCGCTCCCCTGTTGGCCGACGCCCCGGCACCGGCCCGGCGGGGCGGCCACGCGGCTCGTGCAGTGAGGGTCGGCGGCCGGCCGGTGCGGGAGGCTGAGTCGGTCCCCGGTCCCGCGGCTCGTCGTCAGCCGATGGTCGCCACGGCGCGCACGGCCTCGTCGATCGCCCGCTTGGCGTCGATCTCGCCGGCCTTCAGCGCACCGCCGACCACGTGGATCCGCTCGTCCGGCATCCCCGCAGCGCGCAGCTCTGCGGCCAGGGACGCCTCGGACTCCTGGCCGGCACAGACCACGACGTCGGACACCGCCAGGACCTTCCGGCTCACCTCGGTCCTCTTCCGCCACGTCCTCACCGTCCTGGTCACGTCCACGTGGAGACCGTCGTCGTCGATCTTGACGTACCGGACACCTGAGTGCTTGACCACGCCACGGGCTTTGAGCGCCGCACGGTGGACCCAGCCGGTGGTGGCGCCGAGCCGGGCGCCGATCTTGCCGGGGCTGCGCTGCAGCAGGTGCACGGTGCGCGCCGGCGCCTCCGGGCGGCGGGAAGTCAGTGCCCCGCGCTCGGTGAACGCCGGGTCCACGCCCCATTCGGCCTGCCAGTCCTGCAGGTCCTGGAACGCGCCGTGCGCGTGGCTCGCCGGGGCGGTGAGCAGCTCGGCGACGTCCACGCCGATGCCGCCGGCCCCGATGACCGCCACGGTGTCCCCGCAGGTCACCGTCCCGTCCACGACGTCCGGGTAGGCGTGCACCTCGGGCCGGTCGATGCCCGGGATGTCCAGTTCACGCGGCACCACGCCGGTGGCGACCACCACGTGGTCGTAGGCCGGCTCCCCGGCCTGTCCGACGAGCATGGCGGCATCCGCGCGCACGCCGGTGCGCACGTCGACGCCCAGCGGATCGAGGCGGTCCCGGAAATGGGCGAGCGCCTCGGCGAACTCCTCCTTGCCGGGGATCCGGCGGGCCAGGCGGAACTGCCCACCGATGTGCCCGGTCGCCTCGAACAGGGTGACCTCGTGTCCGCGGGCGGCGGCGGCGTGGGCTGCCGCCAGGCCCGCCGGTCCGCCTCCGACGACGGCCACGCGTCGCCGTCCCTCAGCGGGACCGGTCGTGTGGTCAGCCGTCTCCGCGTCTGCGCGGGTGCGGCCCGCGGCGACGGTCGGCCTCGACGCCGGCGCCGCCGGCACCTCGGGCATGCCCAGGGCCACCGGGCCGCCGAGGCGGTCGTACGGGGCCTCGGTCTCCCGTCCGGCGCGCGGGTTCATCAGGCAGGACACGGTGCGGCCGGAGAAGACGTGGTCGAGGCAGGCCTGGTTGCAGCCGATGCACGGGGTGATGGCCGCCTCGTGGTCTGCCCGCGCCTTCGCGACCCAGGCCGCGTCGGCGAGGAACGGGCGCGCCATCGTCACGGCGTCGGCCTGGCCCGCCTCCAGGATCTGCTCGGCGGTGTGCGGCAGAGTGATGCGGTTGGAGGCGGACACCGGGATGTCCACCACCTCGCGGACCCGCGCGGTGGCCGCGGCGAAGGCGGCGCGCGGGACCGAGGTGACGATGGTCGGCACCCGGGCCTCGTGCCAGCCGATGCCCGTGTTGATGAGGTCTGCGCCGCAGCGCTCGACGGCGCGGGCGACGTCCAGGACCTCCTCCAGCGTCTGGCCGTCCTGCACCAGGTCCACCATGGACAGGCGGACGCTGATGACGAAGTCGTTCCCAGCGGCCTGCCGGATGCCGGACACGATCTCCTCGAGGAAGCGGCGGCGGTTGTCCGCGGTGCCGCCGTAGCGGTCGGTGCGGTGGTTGGTGGCCGGGGCCAGGAACTGGTTGATGAGGTAGCCCTCGGAGGCCATGACCTCCACGCCGTCGTAGCCGGCCCGGCGGGCCCAGCCTGCGGCGCGCACGAAGTCCTGGACCGTGCGTCTCACGGCGGCGGTCGGCAGGGCGAACGCCGTCACGGGGCTGATGGGAGCCCGCGTGCGTGAGGCGGAGACCTGCAGCGGCGACTTCGCATAGCGGCCGGCGTGGAGCAGCTGGGCCAGGATCCGTCCGCCCTCGGCGTGGACGGCGTCGGTGACCACGCGGTGGGCGTCCGCGTCGGCCTGGGAGGCGAGCATCCCTGCGCCCGGAGAGAGCCGGCCCAGGCGGTTGGGCGAGAAGCCTCCGGTCACGATCAGCCCCGCTCCCCCGCGGGCGCGCTCGGCATAGAACTCGGCCAGGCGCGGCAGGTCGTCGTGGGAGTCCTCGAGGCCCATGTGCATCGAGCCCATGACGACGCGGTTCGGCAGGCTCAGGTGGCCGACCCGCCACGGGGAGAACAGCCGAGGGTAGCCGCCCCGGCCCGAGCGGGCGGTGGGCGGCACGGACGAGGCTGCGGCCGTCGTCGGGACGGCGGACGACGGGGCAGATTGGCGGCGCGTGGCGTCGGACATGCGTCCATCCTACTGGCGAGTAGCAAACGTGGTACCCGCCCGCGCCGGAATTCGTGACCGGACCGTTGTCCTCCTTGTCCTGACCGTGGCGGCCATGAGTGTCGCCTGTGACACAATCGGACCCATGAGTATGGAGTGGTTCCAGGAGAACGCATGGTGGCTCTGGCTCGCCGCGGCCCTCGTGCTGGCCGGTGTGGAGCTGCTGTTGCTCGATCTCATCTTCCTGATGCTCGGCGTCGGGGCGCTCGGCGGCATGGTCGCCGCCCTGGCCGGAGCCGAGCCCTGGCTGCAGGGGGTGGTCTTCGCGGTCGTCTCCCTGGCGATGCTCGGCCTCGCTCGTCCGACCGCGCTGAAGCGCCTGCACGGCTCCGCCGACGACTCCCCCTCCTACCTGGAGTCGCTCTCCGGACGCCGCATCACCACGCCGGATGCCATCACCGGCTCCTCCGGCACCCTCACCCTCGACGGGGACACCTGGACCGCCCGCACCGAGCCGGATGCCCCCGAAGCGCTCGCCGGCAGCGAGGTCACCGTCCTCCGCGTCGAGGGCGCCACCCTGATCGTCCGCCCGGTGCCCCAGATCGACTGGGACGCCACCGGCGAGGACCCCGCACATCCCTGATCCGGGCCCGCCCGGAGCCGCACCGACCACCTGACCTCACCCGACGAAAGGCATCACGTGGAGTCACTCATCATCGTGCTCGTCCTGATCGCCGTGGTGGTGATGATCCTGGCCTCCTCGGTCAAGATCATCCCCCAGGCCCGGACAGCCAACATCGAACGCCTGGGCAAGTACCAGCGCACCGCCGGAGCGGGCCTGACACTGGTCGTTCCGTTCATCGACCGCATGCTCCCCCACATGGACATGCGCGAGCAGGTCGTCTCCTTCCCGCCGCAGCCGGTGATCACCGAGGACAACCTCGTGGTCTCCATCGACACGGTCGTCTACTTCCAGGTGACCGACGCGAAGGCCGCGACCTACGAGATCGCCAACTACATCCACGCCGTGGAGCAGCTGACCACCACCACGCTGCGCAACGTGGTCGGCGGCATGAACCTCGAAGAGGCGCTGACTTCCCGCGACACCATCAACAACAAGCTCCGCGGCGTCCTCGACGAGGCCACCGGCAAGTGGGGTCTGCGCGTGTCCCGCGTGGAGCTCAAGGCCATCGACCCGCCGCACTCCATCCAGGACTCGATGGAGAAGCAGATGCGTGCCGAGCGCGACCGCCGCGCCGCCATCCTCACCGCCGAAGGCACCAAGCAGGCCCAGATCCTCACCGCCGAGGGTGAGCGTCAGGCCCAGATCCTCGCGGCCGAGGGCGACGCCCAGGCCCGGATCCTCCGCGCGAACGCGGAGGCCGAGGCCATCGACGTCGTATTCGAGGCCATCCACGCCGGCGGCGCCGACCCGGACGTGCTGGCCTACCAGTACGTGCAGCAGCTGCCGAAGATCGCCGACGGCCAGTCCAACACGATGTTCGTGGTGCCGGCCGAGCTCTCTGAGGCGCTCAGGAACATCGGCAGTGCCTTCTCCGGCTCCGGCTCCCCGCTGTCCGAGACGCGTGCCGCCTCCGGCGATCAGACCAGCGCCACCCGTGAGCGCACGGAGCGGAAGGAGCGCAAGGTCCGCCCGACCACCGCGGACGGCCTGCGCTCGGCGGGCGTCATGGAATCCATGACCGCCGGCGCCATGACGGCGGACAAGATGCCGCAGACCTCCCTCGACGAGGCCCTCGCCGTGCCGCAGGACCTGGACGTCCCGCTCACGGAGGGCCAGTCCGCCCGTACCGCCCCCGGCACCACCGCCGCAGGCGCGCCCGAGGCCCAGGAGCTCCCCGGCCGCGACGCCGAGCAGCCCACCGGCGTCGAGGCTGATACCCCTGCCGACGCCCCCGGGCAGGATCCGTCCTCGGGCGACGGGACCGGCGCGGCGCAGGAGGATCCCCGCACCGGCCGGGAATGACATGCGACAATCGTCAGTTGAACGTCACTGACGAGAGTGGGGCGGCGCCCGGGTCCACGTCCGGGCGCCGCCCGTCGCCGAACACGAGGGAGATGAGAACGTGAGCGATCGCAGCCTGCGAGGCATGCGTCTGGGCGCCCAGTCGCTGGAATCCGAGGCCGGCGTCGAGCCCGCGGCCCGCCAGCGGGTGGAGTACCGCTGCGAGGACGGTGAACAGGTGTTCGTCACCTTCGCCGCTGAGGCCGAGATCCCGGCCACCTGGACCTCCAAGACCGGCAAGGAGGCGTTCCTGGTGGACGGCGAGAAGCCGGAGGAGGACGCGGGCAAGCCGGTCCGCACCCACTGGGACATGCTCCTGGAGCGCCGCTCCATGGAGGACCTGGAGGAGACCCTCCAGGTCCAGCTCGGCAAGCTGCGCGCCAGCCGCGGCGAGGCCTGAGCCGCGCCGCTCCCCCGCGTCCCGGCCCCGGGCCGGACAGACGAAGGGGCCGGACGATCCGGTGGATCGTCCGGCCCCTTCGTCATGCATAGGTACAACCCCGCAGGTCACGCCGGCGGTCAGCGGCCGGAGACGAGCTGCCTGAGCTTCTCCCACCGGGCCTGCAGGCCCCACTTGGTCACGTTGGTCACAGCCTCGGTGATGATGCCGCCGGACATCTTGGACTCGCCGAACTCACGTTCCACGAAGGTGATCGGCACCTCCACGATCCGCTTGCCGAGGCGGGCGGTACGGAAGGTCATGTCCACCTGGAAGCCGTAGCCCTTGGACTGCACGGCGCCCAGGTCCATCTCGCGCAGCACCTGGGCGCGGTAGGCGCGGTAGCCGGCGGTGATGTCGGTGAGGTCCAGGTCCAGCATGATGCGCGGGTACAGGGACCCGCACATGCTGATGAACTTGCGATGGGGCGGCCAGTTGACTATCTTGCCGCCCGGGACGCGGCGGGATCCGATCACCAGGTCGGCGCCGTGGATCGCGTCCAGCAGGCGCGGCAGCTGCTCGGGCTGGTGCGATCCGTCCGCGTCCATCTCCACGAGCACGTCGAAGCCGCGCTCCAGACCCCAGGCGAAGCCGGCGAGGTAGGCGCCGCCCAGGCCGTTCTTCTCGGCGCGGTGCAGCACGTTCACCTTGGCGTCCGCTGCGGAGCGTTCGTCCGCCCAGGCGCCGGTGCCGTCCGGGGAGCCGTCGTCCACCACGAGAACGTCGACCTCCGGGTTGGCCTCGCGGAGCCGGCCGAGAGTGATCGGCAGCGATTCGATCTCGTTGTACGTGGGAATGATGGTCAGCACGCGCATGCGGGCGTTCCCCTCCTGCATCGGGTTCGTGTCAGCGCCGGCCGGTCCAGTGCGGACCCCGCCGTCCCCTGCCGCCGAGCAGTCCCCGGACGGGACACAGGCGTAGGCAGACGGCCCGCGGCGCGCGGGTCATCCGCCCCAGTATAGGAACCGCTGCGCCTGATCGCGCGGAGGCAAGGCCGTGGATCGTGCCGTCCGGCGTCGGCAGACGGCGGCCTCGGAAGACCGACATCGCCCTCAGGCCTCGCGGCCGTGGACCCAAACCGAGCGCAGGCGGGGCAGGTCCTCCCCGGCGTCCAGCGAGGGCAGCAACGGCGTGCCCGCGCGCGTGTCGGTGCTCCAGGCGGCCACCCGGCCGTCCGGCGCCTGCACGGTGACCGCATCCGCCTCCCAGACGCCGAAGGTCGCCGGCGCGGAGACGGACAGCCGGGCCGGCAGGTCGACGTGCGCGGCGGGCGTGTCGGACAGGGCCCGCAGCCCGGTGCGGGTGGCGGCGGTGAACGCGGACCGGGCGGACACGCCCTGCTGTGGATCCGGGTGGTGCAGCGCGGCGCGGACAGCTCCCCAGGGATTGCCGTCCGCGGCCAGCGACAGGCACACCGGCACGGCCGCCGCGAGGAGACCGCCCACGGGGGCCGTGGTGCCGGCCCCGGCGTCCACCAGCGCGGTGACGGAGGCGGAGAGTCCGGCGAGGAAGTGCTCCTCCTGCGCGGTCAGGGGCGCCCCCACGGCCAGCCGTGGACGTGTCCGGCCGATGGCGGGGATGCCGCATGCCTTCTCGGCGGCACGCAGAGCGGCCAGGGAAGCCGTCTGTGCGGCCTGCACGGCTGACGAATCGGCGAGGTCGGAGGGGACGAGGTAGACCTGCTCCCCCGCCTCGACGGCGGCGATCACGGCCTGGTCGAGCTCCGTGGACGGGATCGCGTCAGCGGCGATCCAGACGCCGGCGGACGGACGGTCGGCCTGCTGCGCGTCCGCCAGCCGATGCGGGCGGTACTCGACGACGACCGCTGCCCCGGGTGTGTCCGTCGCCTCGTGGTCGGCGCCGGGAACCCCGGTGCGCAGCGTGCGGTCTCCGTCCCAGCCGCGCAGAACGGTGACGAGGCCGATGCCGCGGTGACAGGCGCCGGAGGCGCTCGAGGCGAGGGGGTCCACGAACAGCGGCGTGAGGATGGCGCCGTCCAGATCCTGCTCGGCCATGCCGTCGCGCAGGAATGCGGCGGCGGTGTCGTCACCGCCGAGCCAGGCGACGGTACCTGCCTCGACGATCAGGGCGGTGGCGTAGGGGTCGGTCGGAGAGTGGACGATGCCGTGGTGCAACAGGAGAGCGGTCACGCTCTCAGCCTAGTGCTCTCTGCCGGTCCATGGACCGTCCGGTTCCGGCCGGGCCTCATCAGGGCCCCGTCTGGCCGGGCCTCATCAGGGTCCCGTCCGGTCCGGCCCACCGGCCCGGCAGGCTCACCCGTCCACGGCGACCGCGGGCAGCGAGGTGGCCACGACACCGCGTGCCACGAGGTCCGAGGCACGGCGGCAGTCGCGCGTGCGGGCCTCGTCCCCGGGGATCTGGGCGAGCTGGCCGAGCACATCGATGACCTGGCGGGCCCAGCGCACGAAGTCGCCGGCGGCAAGGTCCGAGCCGTGCAACGTGTCCCGGAGGGACTTGCCGCGCACCCAGCGGTGCATCGGCGCCACCAGCCCCGGGTCGGTCTCCGGCGTGGGCTCGAGTCGGGCGGCGGCCTCGTCCCGGCGGAGCCGGTCCTGGAGCCGCTCGGTGGCCTCGTGGACGGCCTGGAGCCGCGCGTTGGGCATGACCACGGTGCCGGCCAGGGGCTCGGACCGGCCCTGGTAGACCAGCAGGGCGGCCAGGCACGCCCAGTCCTCCGGGGTGAGCCGGGCGACGGACGGATCCTGGAGGAGAAGCGACGTCAGCAGGTCTCGCTCCCCGTAGATGCGCCGCAGCGCCTGACCGGCCGGCTCCACGGCCTCCCGCGGGTTTCCCGGATCCGAGCCGACGTAGCCGTACTCCTGCAGCAGTCCGACGATGCGGTCGAACGCGGCGGAGAGCGTGTTCGTGCGTCCGGAGATCCGGTCGCGGAGCTGGGTGACCTCCCGGCGCAGGCCCCACCAGCGCTCGGCCCAGCGTGCATGGTCCTCGCGGTCCGGGCACCCGTGGCACGGGTGTGCCTGCAGCTCGCGGCGCAGCTCCTCCACCCGCGGGGACTCCTCCGGCTCCACGCGGCGGAAGCCGGAGCGGTCGCGCCCGCCGGAGGGCGGGCGGTGCGTGCGCACGGCCTCCCGCATCTTCGCGGCGACGTCCTTGCGCTGGGCCGGGGACTTCACCTGGAGAAGCCGGGGCAGGTCCGCACCGGCGATCGGTTCCACGGGCATGGCGAGGTCCTCCACGCCGATGCGGCGCAGCTGTGCCTTGTCCGTGATGACGCCGACGCGGGGGTTCTGCGGGTTGCCGGCCGGGAAGACCACCACGCAGCGCCCGAGGGCGCGGCCGTCACGCAGGTCGATCACATCACCGACCGCGAGCTCGGACAGGGACTCCTTGAGCGCGCCGAGGCGGGCACGCCTGCGACCCTGGGAGCCGGCCTTCTCCGCTGCGGCGAGCTCCTTGCGCAGCCGCATGTACGCGGCCATGTCCCCGCGGTCGCACGCCATCGCATCTGCGTAGGTGGACAGTGAGGCCTCCTTGTCCCGCACCTGGCGGGCCAGGCCCACCACCGAGCGGTCGGCCTGGAACTGGGCGAAGGAGGACTCGAGGATCCCCCGGGCCCGACGTGCACCGACCTGTGCAAGCAGGTTCACGGACATGTTGTAGGTGGGCCGGAAGGCCGACTTCAGCGGGTAGGTGCGCTTCGACGCCAGTCCGGCCACGGCGGCCGGGTCCAGGCCCGGACGCCACAGGACCACGGCGTGGCCCTCCACGTCGATGCCGCGGCGGCCGGCACGTCCGGTGAGCTGGGTGTACTCCCCGGGGGTGACGTCCACATGGGATTCCCCGTTGAACTTGACCAGCTTCTCCAGGACCACAGACCGGGCCGGCATGTTCACGCCGAGTGCGAGGGTCTCCGTGGCGAAGACGACCTTCAGCGCCCCTGCGGCGAACAGGTCCTCCACCGCCTCCTTGACGGGCGGCAACAGGCCGGCGTGGTGGGCGGCGAAGCCACGGGACAAGCCGTCCCGCCATCCCCAGAAGCCGAGGACCTCGAGGTCCTCCGGCGGGAGCAGGCGTGCCACCTCGTCCGTCCGCTCCAGGATGAGCCGCTTGTCTGCCCGGGTGGTCAGGTCCAGGTCTGCGGCCAGGCACTGCTCCACGGCGCCGTCGCACCCGGCGCGGGAGAAGATGAACGTGATCGAGGGCAGCAGCCCCTCGCGCTCCAGGGTGCGGACCATCTCGGGGCGCGAGGTGCGCAGTCCGTGGTTGCGGTGCTCGCGCGGGCCGATGCGTCCCTGCACGCCGCGGTCGCCGTCCCAGCCGGCGGCGCCGGAGCGCCGGCCACGTCCGCCGCCGGACGCACCGCGCCCGCCGGAGCGGCCGTCGTCGCGGTCGGTGCGTCTCCTCCCGCCCTGACGGCCACGGCCTCTCCCCTTGCCCCTGCCTCCGGGGCCGCGTCCGCGACCGCGGCCGGGGCGCCCCCAGTCGGAGCGCTCGGCGTTGCGGTGCGCCTGGGAGGCCAGGCGGGCCAGCTCGGGGTTGAGCACGGTGGCGCCGTCGTCTTCGGCGGACTCTTCGAAGGCGACGTCCTCGGCGAAGAGGTCGTAGAGGCGCGGACCGGCCATGACGTGCTGCCACAGCGGCACGGGCCGGTGCTCGGAGACGATCACGGAGGTGGCGCCGCGGACGGTGTCCAACCAGGCGCCGAACTCCTCCGCATTGGAGACCGTGGCGGAGAGGGAGACCAGCTGCACATGCTCGGGCAGGTGGATGATGACCTCCTCCCACACGGGACCGCGGAAGCGGTCGCCGAGGTAGTGGACCTCGTCCATGACGACGGAGGCCAGGCCGGTGAGGGCGGCGGAGTCCGCGTAGAGCATGTTGCGCAGGACCTCGGTGGTCATGACCACCACGTCCGCGTCCGGGTTGACGGAGGTGTCTCCGGTGAGCAGACCGACGCGCTCGGGGCCGTGGATCGCGGCGAAATCGGAGAACTTCTGGTTGCTCAGGGCCTTGATCGGGGTGGTGTAGAACGCCCGGCGGCCCTGGGACAGCGCCAGGTGCACGGCGAACTCGCCGACCACGGTCTTGCCGGAGCCGGTGGGCGCCGCCACGAGCACGCCGTGGCCGGCCTCCACCTCGGTGCAGGCCTGCACCTGGAACTGGTCGAGGGGGAACCCGAGGGTCGCGGCGAACTGGGACAGACGGCTGCCGGGATGGTGCCGGGCCCGGCGGGCGGCGGCGTAGCGCTCGGCGGGGCTGAGGACCGGCTCGTCGTCGGGCACCGGATGCGAATGCGGGGAGTCGGCCATGGAGCCAGCCTAGTGGTGGGCAGGTGCGCGGCCCAGGCGGCTCCGCTGTCGGCGGAGTCCCCTGGGCCCGCCGGTTCAGAGCTCGCTGAGCGGCTTCGGGCCGGCGGCGATCTCCGCCTCGATGTCCGCCTCGGTGGAGGCCCTCCTGCGGTTGCGGCGCCTGTCGTTGAGGACGCAGAGCACGATGGCCACGCCGAACAGGGTGAACAGCGGAGCGGCCAGGTAGAACATCGTGATCGCGTCGCCGCCCGGGGCGGCGATGGCCGCGATGAGCGAGATGAGGAACACGGTGATGCGCCAGTGGTTGAGGATGGTGCGGGCCGGGAGCATGCCGATCATGTTCAGGCCCACCATGAGCACGGGCAGCACGAGCGCCGCGCCGAAGGCGAGGAACAGGCGCAGCAGGAACGGGATGTACACGTTCGCCGGAATGAAGTTCGTGCCGCCGTCCGGGATCAGGGCGGTGAAGAACTGCACGGCCTGCGGCAGCACGAGGTAGCCGATCACCACGCCGCCGACGAACAGCGGGATGGAGACGGAGAGGAACACGATGGCGTACTTCTTCTCCTGGGCCTTCAGGCCCGGCATGATGAACGCCCAGATCTGGTAGAGCCAGACGGGGCTGGCCACGACCACGCCGATGAACAGTCCGACCTGCAGCAGGATGTCGAAGGACTGTCCGACCGAGTCGAAGTTCAGGGAGGCGAGGATGCCCCGCTGCTCGGCGTCCTTGAGCGGCTGGGCGAGCGCACCCATGACCGGCTCGTACAGGAAGAATCCCAGCACCGTGCCCAGGGCGATCGCGACGCCGGACTTGATGATGCGGTTGCGCAGCTCGGCGAGGTGTTCGCGCAGCGGCATCTCGCCGGTGGGATTGTCCTTCCGGCGGGCGCGCTTGCGGCGCTTGCCCGGGGGCGTCGCGGCCGCTTCGCGGACCTCCTCCCGGGAGACGGCGGGAGTGTCCTGGGCGAGGGCGCCCTGTGCGGGGCGTTCGGGCGCGCCCGAGGGCGCACCCGTGCCGGGTGCGCCCTCAGGCGGAGTGTGGTCCATGCTCATGCGCGGCTCTCGCGGTCGAGACGGGCTGGGCCGGGCCGATCAACGCTCGTCGGCGCGGTGGGAACCCTCACGGACGTCGTTGACGTCACGGTCGACGATGCGACCCTCCACCGGCTCGGTGCCGGCGGAGCGGTCCTCCTGCTGAGCGTCCTTCTTGTCCTTGCCGTCCTTGCGCATCTCCTTCACCTCAGAGGAGAAGATGCGCATGGACTGGCCGAGGTTGCGGGCCATCGACGGCAGCTTCGGCGCGGCGAAGAGCAGCACGGCGAGGAGGACGATGATGACGAGCTGCCATCCCTGGAGTCCAGCGACCATGGTGAGTTCCTTTCGTCGGAAGTCCTGTTCACAAGCGTACAGCGGTTTCGAGGCGCCGGAGCGCGGCCAGCGCGCGATCGCGGACGGCCTGGCGCAGCTCGGCGGGCTCGAGGACCTCGACGTCCCCGGCGTGCATGCCGGCCAGGGCGATCGCCGCGTCCTCGGAGAGCAGACCCAGGCGGGTCAGCCGTCGCCCGTCCGCGTCCTGAGCCTCCAGGCGCGGTGCATAGTCGTCCGCCAGGTCCCGGATGCGGTGATGCCAGGCGAGCACCGCCTCCAGCGTCGTGTCGACCGGGGTGAGCATCGTCTTCTTGGGGCGGCGCCGCGCCTTCGCGATCTCGCCGGTCGGCTCCACAGCGGAGATCCGCTCGACGCGGAAGGTGCGCATGGCGCCGGCGGTGCGGCAATGGCCCTGCAGGTAGAGGACCACGCCGGACTGGACGAGCTGCACGGGCTCGACCTCCCGCTCCGTCGTCCGGTCGGAGTGCAGGGCGTGGTAGCGCAGGCGCACCACCCGGTGGCGGGCGACGGCATCCATGAGCACACGCACGGTGTCCTGGTCTGCGTGCACGTCCCAGAAGGAGGTCACGGGCGTCGCAGGTGGCTCGTGGCCCCCTGCTCCCCCGCCGTCGGCGGCGGAGGGCACGACGGCGGCTGCGTCGCCGGGGTCGTCCGTCCCGCCGGTGGAGGGCCTCACCGATGTGGTGGCACCGGTGTGTCCGACGTCGGCGAGCACCTGCCGGATCCGTGCTGCCGCGGTCACGGCGGCGGGAGCGACCTCGTCGTCCGCGTGCGGCATCTGGGCCACCGTGTCCAGGGCGGCGGAGAGGCGGTGTGCCTCGGGCAGGGAGAGGCGGATGGGCGCGGGCAGGTCCACGGCCTGGCGCACCTCGACCACGTCGGACTCGGCATCGACGTCGAACAGCCAGCCCGGGAAGAGGCGCTCGGGCAGGCCGCAGTACTGGAGGTCGCGCAGGTCGGCGTCGAGGGCCTTGGGGCTGAGCTCGAGGCGGTCGGCGAGCTCGACCTTCGTGATGCCGCCGGCGCGGTTGGCCAGGCCCACGATGTCGAGCAGACGGGAGACGCGCTCGCGCTGTCCCTGGCGATACCGGGACTGGCGTGGTTTCGCGAGCTCCGGGTGCGGCGGCGGGGCGCCGTCGTGGACCTCGGCCACGCGCCTCCAGGCGGCCAGCACCTCGGCGACCACGTCCGGATCGGCCGCCGAGGGCTGGACGACGCCCATGAGGCCGCCGCACAGCTGGACGAGGCCGTCGTGGGCGGGACGGTCGGTCTCCCACAGCTCCCAGCCCTCCCCGGGCGCGGCACCGTCCTGCGCGGTGGGCGTGACGGCCTGGCCGCGCAGGCGCACGGAGTGTCCGCGTCCGGGGGCGACCCAGAGCCGGACGCGGTCGCGCAGGCCCTCGCCCTGGCCGAGCAGTCGGTCACGGATCTCGACGGGGTTCCAGTCGGCGGGGCGGGCCGGGGCGTCGGACCCGGTGCCGGGCAGCTCCTCGGGCCGGCCGATGACGCGGGAGACGCGGAACAGGCGCTCGCCCTGGCGGTCGAGGTCCCATCCTGCGGCGTACCAGGCGCCGCCGATCTCGAGGGCGGACCAGATGCGGACGCGGCGCGGACGGCCCTGCGGCGAAACGGCCCCGGCGGCGGTGCGGTAGCCGAAGGCGAGCACCCGCTGCTCCACGGCGGCGTCCAGGAACACCTCGAGGTTCGGGGTGAGACGCTGCACCACGCGGGGCAGGCCGAGACCGTCGTCGGCCTCGCCGGCGGACCCGGGGTCCACGAGCAGTCCGACGGCCCGCATCACCTCGGTCTGCAGCCGGGTCTCGCTCCACACCTCGCGGGCGTGGAGCAGGGCACGGCGCTCGGCCCCGCTGAAGTGGATCTCGGGCAGCAGCAGGGCCGAGGCGTCCACCACGTGGCGGGCGTCGGCATCCTCCGGCTGCTCGAGGGACAGGGGCACACCGATGTCCTCCAGCAGTGCGCGGTCGCGTTGGAAGGCCTTCTCGAAGGCCTCGTCGCCGAGTTCCGCATACCCCTCGACGTGGCGGCGGATCTGCGCGGTGGTGTAGCCGTGCCGCGTGTGGATCAGCAGCATCAGCAACGCGATCACGCGCTCGCTGGTGCGTCGTTCACGCTCTCCGGGGGTGGAGGTCATCGAACGTGCTCTGCGCCGGTCGTCAGTCGACCGAGACGAGATCGCAGACGAAGATCAGCGTCTCGTTCGGACCGATGGCCGAGCCGGCACCGCGGGCGCCGTAGCCCAGGTGCGGCGGGATCTCGAGACGGCGGCGGCCGCCGACCTTCATGCCGAGCAGCCCCTGGTCCCAGCCGGCGATGACCTGGCCGACGCCGACGGTCAGCGGCAGGGGGGTGCCGCGGTTCCAGGAGGCGTCGAACTCCTCCCCGGTGGACCAGGCCACGCCCACGTAGTGGACCTGGACGCGGGACCCGGCCTCGACGGCCTTGCCCGAGCCGGCGATGAGGTCTTCGACGACGAGCTCGGTGGGCGGGGTGTCGCCCGGGAAGTCCACCTCGGGCTTCGTGCGGTCGTAGTTGCGCTGTCCGAATGACATAGGGGTGTTCCTCTTCTCAGGTGACGGGTGTCAGCGGTCCGAGTCCTCGGAGTCGTCCTGCTGGGGCTGGGCCGGAGCCTGGGTGTGCAGGATGTCCACGACGAACAGCAGGTCCTCGTTCTTGCCGATGTTCGGCGGACTGCCGGCCTCGCCGTAGGCCTTCTCGGACGGCACGGAGACCAGCACGCGAGAGCCGACCTTCTGTCCGGCCAGGCCCTCCTTCCAGCCCTCGATGACGCCGTCGAGCGAGAAGGTGGCCGGATCGCCGCCCTTCTCCCAGGAGCTGTCGAAGGTCTTGCCCTCGGACCAGGTGACGCCGGTGTACTGGACGGTGACCTGGTCGTGCTCGCCGACCTCCTCGCCCTCGCCCTGGATGAGGGGCTGCACCGTGAGGTCCTTCGGCGCGTCGCCGGAGGGCTTCTCGATCTTCGGGTGGCCGGACTCCTCGTCCACGGTGACCTTCGGGAGGGAGTCGTCGAGGTCGGTGACCTCCTCGCCCTGCGCCTCGGTCGGCAGGATGTCGTTCACGCGGAAGACGTAGAGCGCGGCGGGCATGTCCTGGCCCTGCGGCTGGCCGTCCTCACCCTTCTCGGCCTTCTGTTCGGGGATGTAGTACGCGACCTCCGCGCCCGGGGCGCTGGTGCGCAGCATCCGGTACAGCTCCTGGTTGGCGTCCTTCAGGCGCTGGTTGAGCATGACGACCTCGGGACCGGTGGAGAAGTTCTCCCCCATGACCTCTCCGTCCTCCGGGTTCACGGCCACGGTGGAGACGGTGACGAGGTCGCCGTCCTTCGCCGGCTCGCGATCGGAGGTCTTCAGCACGCGGGTGGAGACCTCGTCGGCCTTGATCGGGGTGTCGGCCTGCACCACCGGCTCCTCGCCGTCCGCGGCGGACAGGGACACGGCCTCGAGCTTGTCGGTCTGGCCCACGCCGGTGCCGGCCTCGGCCCGCGTGTAGTCCTCGTCGTCGCCCTCGGCGTCCTTCTCGCCGCCGTCGCCGTTCTCGGCGGGGCCGGCGGCCGAGGTCTCGGCGCCGGACGGCGAGTCGCCCTCGGCGGGTGCGTCCTCGCCGGCACAGGCGGTGGCCAACAGCAGCGCCGCCAGGGACATGGACAGGGCGGTCAGGGGCCTGCGGGAGCGGCCCAGCGGAATGATGGAAGTCATGGACTCCAACATACCCACGGAGTCTGGACTCAGGCTGGATCCACCACGCCGTCGAACAGCCTCTCCACGGCCGTGGTGGACGTGTCGAAGGGGTCCTTCATGGAGATGACGTGCAGGGGGTGCTCGTTGAGCTTCATCGTGGTCCAGTCCACGGCGTACGCGAGCTGACGCTCGCGGGCCCGGCGGATGAACGCGGCACGCACGGCGGCGCGGGTGCCGGACGGAGGCTCGGTGCGGGCACGCCGGGCCGCGGCAGGGTCGATCACGCGGTCCACGCGGCCGCGCTCGAGCAGCACCTGGAACAGGCCGCGGCCCCGGGCGAGGTCGTGGAACGCCAGGTCGAGCTGCGCCAGCCGGGGCGAGGACCAGTCGAGCCCGTGGCGGGCGCGGTAGTCCTCGAGGAGGCGGAGCTTGATGGCCCAGTCGATCCGGGTGTCGATGCCGCTGGTGTCCTGGGAGCGGACGGCCTCCAGGACCTCCTCCCAGAGGTCCAGGACCTGATCGACGCGGTCGTGGTGGGCCCCGTGGCGCTCGACGAACGCGTGGGCGCGCTCGAGGTAGTGCTCCTGGAGCTCGAGTGCCGAGGCGGCCCCGTCGCGCAGCTGAAGCGGGGCGGTGCCGGTGAGGTCGTGGCTGGCCCGGCGGATCGCGAGGGTCGGATGGGGCATCTCCTTGTCACCGAGGGGCCAGCCGGACTCGATCATGCGGAGCATCAGGTCCGTGGCGCCGAAGCGCAGCAGGTGGGTGTGCTCGGAGAGGTTCGAGTCGCCCACGATCACGTGCAGCCGGCGGTAGCGGGAGGCGTCGGCGTGGGGCTCGTCGCGGGTGTTGATGATCGGCCGGGACCGGGTGGTGGAGGAGGACACGCCCTCCTGCACGAAGTCGGCACGCTGCGAGAAGGCGTAGTGGGCCTGCCCCTGGCCCTCCGGCCACACGCCGGCGGGCACCACGCGGCCGGCGCCGACGAGGATCTGCCGGGACACGAGGAACGGCACGAGCGCCTCGGTGAGGCGCCGGTACTCACTGCGGCGGCGCAACAGGTAGTTCTCGTGGGAGCCGTAGGAGCTGCCGGCCGAGTCGGCGTTGTTCCGGTAGAGGTACACCGAGCCCTCGATGCCGTCGGCGTGCATGCGCTCCTCGGCCTGGGCGATCAGCTCCCGCATGATCTCGTCGCCGGCGGCGTCCGAGGCGAGCAGCTCGTCGATCGTGGAGCACTCGGCGGTGGCGTACTCGGGGTGTGAGCCCACGTCGAGGTAGAGGCGTGAGCCGTTCTCCACGAACACGTTGGAGGAGCGGCCCCACTCCACGACGGGGCGGAAGAGGTACCGGGCGACCTCCTCGGGACTCAGGCGACGTCCCTCAGGGTGCCAGTGCTGCACCCCGTACTCGGTCTCGAGCCCGAAGATGCGGCGGTCGTTCACTGGCCGCCCTTCTGCACGAAGCCCTTGACGAACTCCTCGGCGTTGGCCTCGAGGACGGTGTCGATCTCGTCCAGCAGCCCGTCCAGGTCGGCACTGGGCGCGGTGGAGGACTGCTGGGCCTGCTGCTGCAGGCCGGCGTCCTCGCCGCCGTCGCCGCCGCCCTGCTTCTGGTGGTGGATGCGCTCCTGGGCCATGGGGTCCTCCTCTGGCGTGGGGTGAGGGTCTGGTCCGAGCCTACGCGCTCAGAACGCGCCCGTCAGGGCCGTGAGCGTGCGCATCAGCTCGGCCGCGTCGGGGGTGCGGCCGTCCTCGCCCCACCATCCGGGCAGGTCGGCGGCCCGGCCCCGCAGCGGCTCGACCAGCGGCACCCGGTGCAGGCGGTCGCCCTCCTGGGGGCGCAGCAGCACGTTGTCCCAGGCGGCGCCCACCACCTGGCGCGCATGCCGGGAGACCAGGCCGCCGCGGAGCCAGGCACGGGTGGTCGTCGGCGCAGTCCCGACGGCGGCCCGCACCTCGTCCTCGTCCGCCAGCACCCGCAGATGGCCGGCTGTGACCAGCCGCCGGTGCAGGGAGCGGGAGGGGGCCAGGTCCGTGTACTGCAGGTCGAGCATGCCCAGGCGGGGGTCGGACCAGTCCGAGCCTGTGCGGGCGCGCATGCCCTCGAGCAGGCGCAGCTTGGCGGCCCAGTCGGCCCGGTCGGCCAGGGACAGGGGATCCGCGGCGGCGTCGTCGAGGTCCTGCCGCCAGGCCGCGAGCACCTCGGCGGTGGCCGCGTCATCCACGCCGTGGGCGGCACAGTGGGCCTCGGCGGCATCGAGGTAGGCCCGGAGGATGTCGATGCCAGTGAGCGACGCACGGTGGCGGGTGCCGTCGTCGTGCACCACGGCGGCGGGCACCGCCGCCTGCAGGGACGGGTCCCGGCTGATGGTCTGGAGGGCGGCCACCGGATCCTCGAGCTCGATGCGCGGGGCGGTGCCGGCCTCGGCCAGGGCGAGCACCAGGGCGGTCATGCCCATCCGCAGCCAGGTGGCGTGCTGGGACAGGGTGGCGTCGCCGATGATCACGTGCAGGCGCCGGTAGGCGTCGTGGACGGCGTGCGGCTCGTCGCGGGTGTTGACGATGGGCCGGTGGATGGTGGTCTCCAGCCCCACCTGCTCCTCGAAGTAGTCGGCGCGCTGGGACAGCTGGAAGCCGGGCGTGGACCCGTCCGGGCCGATGCCCACGCGGCCGGCACCGACGAGCACCTGGCGGGCGGTGAAGAACGGCAGCAGGACGGCGGTGAGCTCGTCGAAGTCCAGGGCGCGGGCCACGAGGTAGTTCTCGTGCGCGCCGTAGGAGGCGCCCTTGCCGTCCACGTTGTTCTTGTAGATCCGCACCTCGGGGCTGCCCTCGCCGGCGGCGATGTGGTCCGCCGCGTCCTGGGCCACCAGGTCTCCGGCGGCGTCCCAGACCATGGCGTCGCGGGGGGTGGTGGTCTCCGGCGAGGAGTACTCGGGATGGGCGTGGTCCACGTACCAGCGGGCACCGTTGGCCAGGACGGTGTTCACGAGCAGGTGGATCGGCTCGCCGTCCTGGCCCGTGATGGCCTCGTCGGTGAGCTGGGACGGATGGGCGGCCGAGCGGGGCATGCGCCAGCCGCGGGCGTCCACCAGCGGGGACTCGGCCGAGTAGTCCCATTCGGTGCCGGCCACCGGCGTGCCGGCTCGGGTGGCCATGTCCGCGTAGGCGTTCACCAGCTCGAGGGAGAGCACGGTGTGGTGGGCCTGCGGGTTGGCCGGGGCGTGGATGCCGAACTCGGTCTCGGTCCCCATGACGCGCCGGACACCCCAGCCGGCGGCGTCGCGGCCGTTCGGCGGCTCCTCCAGTCCGGAGGGCATGGTGTCCGGGAACAGCGGGCGCTGGCCCCGGAAGGCCGGGAACACGCGGGACGGTGCCGGGGTCGTCGGCTGCACCGGGCTCATGCTCCCGCCTCCCGGGCGACGCCGCCGGAGGAGGATCCGGTCAGCATGGTCAGGCCGGTCAGGTGCGGGCCGCGCCAGCCGGAGGTGCGGGCCCACTCTGCCGGGGAGACGGTGGCGAGCAGGTCGGCCTGGTCCGCCAGCACGCCGTCCACAGCCTTCAGCAGGTGCACGGCGCGCACCCCGCGGGCGGCGGGGTCCTCGCCGGCGGCGAGCAGGTCGCGGACGGCGTGGCGCTTGGCCCGGTCCACCACGTCCGCCACCACGGCGCCGGAGACCAGGTCCGCCAGGTGGAGGACGGCGGTGCCGCCGGCGGCGTCCGTGAGCTCGGCCAGGGCCGTGCGCGGGCTGCGCTCGTAGAGGGCGTCCATGGTGCGCTCGATCAGGTCGGCACGTGCCTGCTCGGCGGAGCCGGCGTCCTCCACCTCCTCGTCGTGCAGCGGGATGGCCGCGGTGAGGTGCTTGCCCATGATCTCGGCGGCGCCGGTGCGGTCCGGGCGGTCGATGCGGACCTTGACGTCCAGGCGGCCGGGACGCAGCACGGCCGGGTCGATCATGTCCTCACGGTTCGAGGCGCCGATGACGATCACGTTCCCCAGGGACTCGACGCCGTCGATCTCCGCGAGCAGCTGCGGCACGATCGTCGTCTCCACGTCCGAGGAGACGCCGGAGCCGCGGGTGCGGAACAGGGACTCCATCTCGTCGAAGAACACCACCACCGGCGCCCCCGCGGAGGCCTTCTCCCGGGCCCGCTCGAAGATGATGCGGATGTGGCGCTCGGTCTCGCCCACATACTTGTTCAGCAGCTCCGGCCCCTTGATGTTCAGGAACACGGCCGGCTGCTGCGCGGTGGAGCGGGCGGACAGCGAGGAGGCGACGGCCTTGGCCAGCATGGTCTTGCCGGTGCCGGGCGGGCCGTAGAGCATGATGCCCTTCGGTGCCCGCAGGCCGTGCTCGGCGTAGAGCCCGGGGTGCAGGAACGGGACCTCCACCGCCTCCCGGATGCGCTCGATCTGGGCGCCGAGACCGCCGATGTCCGCGAAGGAGACGTCCGGGGTCTGTTCCAGCAGGACGTCCTCCACCTCGGAGAGCACCACGGTCTGCAGGGCCCACTCCTGGCGGGGGTCCACGGTGACGGCGTCGCCGTGGCGCAGGTCCGCCTCCGCCAGGGCCGGGCTGCGACGCACCACGCGCTCCTCGTCCGCGGCGCCGGCCACCACCAGGTCGCCGGAGTCCAGGACCTCCTTGACGCGCAGGATCTGCCCCGCACGCACCGAATCGGCGATGCCCACGACGGACTGGGTCTCGTCCAGCAGCACCTCCGAGCCCGGCACCAGCTTCGTGGCGTCCAGCAGCGGGGAGACGGCCACACGCATGCGGCGGCCGTTGAGCACCACGTCCGCTCCCCCGCGCACCACCGCGGCGGACTCCACGCCCTCGCGCGGCTGTCGGGGCAGGTGGACCTGTTCCAGCAGGGCGTAGAGGAACGGCGGGCGCGTGGTGGCCTCAAGGGCGTCCTTGAGGGTGGTGATCTCCTCACGGGTGTCCTCGAGCAGCTCGACCATGCGCCTGTTGTTGCGGCCCGCGGTCTGCAGCTGGGCCTCGGCGGCACGGCGCAGCTCAGACTGCTTCGAGGCGTGACGCTGCGCGGACTCCAGCTGCAGGCGCAGCCGCTCCGCGGTGCCCTGTGCGTCGGCGAGCATGCGGCCGAGCTCGGCCGCGCGCTCCTCGGCGGTGCCGGTGGTGGGGTCGTTCTGACTCATCGGTCCTCCTCGTGGGCTGAGGTGGGGGCTCAGGCAGGGTTGCCGTGCGCGTCCACACCCTGCTCGGCCTCGGCGGCACGGCGGGCGGTGAGACGGGCCTCCTTGAGGTTCTTGCGGGCCTTCTTGTCCGTGACCACGCGCTCGCCGAGGGCCTGGGGCGTCCAGCGGGACTCGTCCGAGGGAGTCCAGGCCTCCACGTCCTCGTCCTTGAACTCGGAGACCTTCAGGCGGCGCTTCATCCTCAGCGCCTCCTGCCCGGAAGCCAGGCGGCGGGCGGTCAGCAGGAACCCGGTGTGGGCCACCATGCGGTGGTCCGGGCGCACGGCCAAGCCGTCCAGGTGCCAGCCGCGCACGAGAGTCTCGTTCGCCTCGATCTGGGTGAACTTCCCGGACTCGCGGATCGCCTCGGCCACGCGGGAGAGCTGGGTGGCGGTGGCCACGTAGGTGAGCCACACGCCGCCGGGGGCCAGGACGGTGGCGACGGCATCCACGCACTCCCAGGGGGCGAGCATGTCCAGGACCACGCGGTCCACGGAGTGCGGCTCGTGCACCTGGAGCATCTTCTCCTGGGCGTCTCCGACGTGGATGGACCAGGCCGGGTGCGCGGCACCGAAGAAGGACTCCACGTTGGCACGGGCGATCTCGGCGAAGTCCTCGCGGCGCTCGTAGGAGTGCAGCCGGCCTGCGTCGCCGATCGCACGCAGCAGGGACATGGACAGGGCACCGGAGCCGACCCCGGCCTCCACCACCACCGCGCCCGGGAAGATGTCCGCCTGCTGCACGATCTGCCCGGCGTCCTTGGGGTACACCACCGTGGCCCCGCGCGGCATGGAGAGCACGAAGTCGTTCAGCAGGGGGCGGAGCACCTGGTAGTCGTGGCCCGAGCTGTTCTGCACCACCACGCCCTCCGGACCGCCGATCAGGTCGTCGTGCCGCAGCACGCCCTGGTAGCTGTGGAACTGCCCTCCCGGGATGAGGGTGATCGTGTTCAGCCGGCCCTTGGCGTCCTTGATCTGCACCCGCTGTCCGGCGCGCAGGGGCCCGCGGCGGGCGCTCACGCCGGTGGGTGCGGGCGTGGGGGTCTGCTCGGTCACTTCGGTGTTCTCCTTCGGTGCCTCGGCGGGCTGTGCTCGAGGGCGTTCAGGACGGCTGCGCGCGGAAGGATGCCCAGCACACGGCCGTCGGGGCGGACGACCGCCCACACCGCAGTGTCCGTGGCGGCGAGACGGTCGATCAAGTCGGGTCCGGACTCCGGATCGGTGCCCAGACGGAGCACCGCGGAGGCCGGGAGGGCGGCGGCGACCGCCGTGGCGGGGGTCAGTGCCCGCCGTGCCTGCGGCACGCGCCGCACGGCCTGGACGTCGACGACGGCCGGTGCGGCCGTCGTCGTGCCCTCGCCGACCGCCGGCTCCAGCACGACGGCGGTGCCCCCGGTCCGCAGCGCGGCCTCGGCGTCCGCCACGGTGGCGTCCGGGGCGAGGAGGACGGCCGGGAGCATCAGGTCCCCGACGGTGATGCGGGCGGCGCGGTCCTGCCAGCGTGCGGAGGCGATCGCTGCGTCCGCGCCACGGTACAGGCTCACGCCCACCAGGACCGTGAGGGCCACGACACCGAGGCCGGGGCGGGCGTCCGTCAGCAGCGGGACGGCGATCCCGCCGAGGACCAGGCCGGTGGCGAGGACACGACCGGCCCAGCCGGCGGCCACGGTGCCGCGGGGCCGGGAGCCGGTGGCGGCCCAGACCGCCGACTCGATCATGCGGCCGCCGTCCAGCGGCAGGCCGGGCAGGACGTTGAAGGCGGCCAGCAACAGGTTCGCGGTGGCCGCCATCGACAGCAGCAGCGCCGTGACGGTGCCCGGGGCCGCGAGGGTGCCGGCGGCGTGGGCGAGGCCGGCGAGCACGAGGTTGGCCGCGGGGCCCGCCAGTGCGGTGAGCACGGAGCCGAGCGGCCGGTCCACGGCGCGGACGAACTGGGTGTGCCCGCCCCAGCCGGACAGTTCGATCGCCTCCGGCCGGGAGCCGTGGGCGGCACCGACGGCGGCGTGCGCGAGCTCGTGGATCAGCACGGAGACGGCCAGGACGAGCACATAGCCGCCGGCGACGGCGTAGGCGGCCCAGCCCAGCGACGGGTCCGCCCGCTGCAGGGAGGGCCCGAAGATCACCAGCACGGCGGCGCCGATGAGCAGCCACGCCCAGCCGACGACGATGGGGGCTCCGCCCAGGCTGCCCAGGCGCAGGCCCGCGGAGGTACCGGTCACGAGGAATCCGCCGCGGATCCGGCGGCGGCGCCCGGCAGGACGGCGGCGAGATCGGCGACCGTGCGGCCCGCCAGGGTGTCCCACCGGACGGTGGCCGCGTCCGGATCCAGGGGCAGCACGCTGGGCACGCCGACGGTGGTCAGACCGGCGGCCATGGCGGCGCGGACGCCCACCGGCGAGTCCTCCACCGCCACGCAGCGGGCAGGGTCGAGGTCCCGGTGGCGCGCCCGCAGACGGGACAGGGCGAGGGTGTAGGCCTCGGGGTCGGGCTTGCCGCGGGAGACCTCGTCGCCGGTGACGGACAGCTCCAGCACCCCGGCGGGGGCGACGTCCAGCAGGGTCTGTGCCAACGGGGCATGGGACATGGTCACCAGGGCGCAGGGGACACCGGCTTCGCCGAGCTCGACGAGCAGCTGACGGGCACCGGGGCGCCAGGGGGTGTCCGCCGCAACGCCGCGAGCGACCTCCTCCATGGTCACCGCGATGATCTCCTCCTCCGGCAGGTCGAGGCCGGCGGCCTGCAGTCGGCGGGCGCCGACGTCCAGGGCCTGGCCGACGAGCGAGGCGGCCAGCTCGTCGGTCCAGGTGCCGCCGTGCGCGGCGACGAGGCGCCGCTGCACGCCGTTCCACAGCGGCTCGGTGTCCACGAGGGTGCCGTCCATGTCCCAGAGGACGGCGTCCGGCAGGGCGTTCCGGTGGGAGGCGGAGGGCATGAGCCCATCCTAGGCCAGGGGCCGACCGTCTAGGGTGGCGTCCATGAGTGAAGTGGAGTCCACCGAGAGGACCGACGACGAGCTCGGCCCGCTGCGCGCCTACCTGACCGCCACGGTGCCCGCCGTGGAGTCGGGCGCGCGGGCGCCGCGCGTCATGCTCGTGGCCTTCGAGGGGTGGAACGACGCCGGCCAGGCCGCCACCAGCGCCCTGGAGACGCTCGTCCGCCAGTGGGAGGCCTTCCAGCGCGCGGACGTCTGCACCGGCGAGTACTACGACTTCCAGGTCACCCGCCCCACCGTGCGGCGCGATGCGGACGGCATGGGCACCATCGAGTGGCCCGCCATGCACGTCCACGAGGCGGTGCTGGACGCCGACGGACGTCCGGTCTCCACCGAGGAGTGCGGCGCGGACGGGCTGCAGCTGCTGCTGTGCTCGGGCGTCGAGCCGAACGTGCGCTGGCGTGCCTTCACCCAGGAGATCCTGCAGGTGGCCGCAGACGAGGGCGTGGACGCCCTGGTGGTCGTGGGTGCGCTGCTGGCCGACGTGCCCCACACCCGTCCGATGCCCGCCCGGGCCTCCTCGCCGATGGGGGATGTGCGCGTCGCCGTCGGTGCAGACCAGCCGACCTATGAGGGGCCTACCGGCATCGTGGGGGTGGTCACGGACACCGCCGCGCGATCCGGCCTGCCGACGCTCTCCCTGTGGGGCATGGTCCCGCACTACGTGGCCCAGTCGCCCTCGCCGAAGACACAGCTGTCCCTGGTGGAGGCGCTCGAGGAGCTGCTCGGCGTCACCGTGGACACCGCCGAGCTCCAGGCGGACGCGGCGCTGTGGCGGCAGTCGGTGGACGAGGTCGCCCAGGACGACGCGGACATCGCCGCCTACGTGCAGCAGCTCGAGGAGGCCACCGACGCCCGCGAGCTGCCGGACGCCTCGGGCGAGGCCATCGCACGGGAGTTCGAGCGCTACCTGCGCGGCCGCCGTCGTTCCTGAGCGGGCACCTCAGCGCAGGCGCAGGCCCAGCAGGGCGTCGGCCACGTCAGCGACGTCCACGTCCTGCCGGGCGCCGATCGGCTCCGCCTCGGGCAGCCGCTCCCCCACGGCCCAGGCGTCCAGCACCTGCAGTGCGGCCGGGGCGTCCAGGTCTGTGGAGAGGGCGGAGACCACAGCGGCGTGCACCGCGGCGCCGTCCCGGCGGGAGTCCTGCAGGAGCGCGGCGCGCCAGGCCGCGACCCGCTCCTGGGCGTGGGTGAGCACGTCCTCGGACCACTGCCAGTCGGAGCGGTAGTGGTGGTCCAGCAGCGCGGCACGGACGGCCACCGCCTCGACGCCGCGGGCGGTGAGGCGGGACACGAGCTCGAGGTTGCCCAGTGACTTGGACATCTTCTGCCCGTCCAGGGCGACCATGCCGGAGTGCAGGTAGGTGTGGGCGAGGTCCTTGCCGTCGATGCCGGTGGCGTGCGCGGCGGAGAACTCGTGGTGCGGGAAGCGCAGGTCCGAGCCGCCGGCCTGGACCGTGAACGGAGCCGGCAGCGTCCGGCGGGCGATCACCGAGCACTCGATGTGCCAGCCGGGACGGCCGCGGCCGAGCGGGCCGCCGTCCCAGACAGGCTCGCCCTCGCGGTGCACGCGCCACAGCAGCGGGTCGAGCGGATCCCGCTTGCCCGGACGCTGCGGGTCGCCGCCGCGCTCCGGGAAGATCTCGGCCATCTCGGCGTCCGTGTGCGCCCCGACCGAGCCGAGGCGCCAGCCGGTGGTCCGCTCGGCGGCGCGGGTGTCGAAGTAGACGTCCCCGTCCGGCTCGCCGTCCCGGCCCGGCACGGTGTACCCCAGGCCCGCGTCCACGAGCGCCTGGACGCCCTCCACGACGGCGGGGACCGTCTCCGTGACGCCGAGGTAGTGGTGCGGCGGGAGCACGTTGAGGGCGGTCATGTCCGAGCGGAACAGGTCCGTCTGCTGCTCGGCGAGCCACTGCCAGTCCACGTCCGTGGCCGTGGCCCGCTCCAGGAGCGGGTCGTCCACGTCGGTCACGTTCTGGGTGTAGGTCACGGTCAGGCCGGCGCCGAGCCAGTAGCGGTGCAGCAGGTCGAACGCCACGTAGGTGTTCGCGTGGCCCAGGTGCGTGGCGTCATAGGGGGTGATGCCGCAGACGTAGAGCGAGGCTGAGCCCTCCGGGTTCCCGGGACGGCGCAGCGTGCCGGTGGCGGTGTCGTGCACCCGCAGGGTGTCCGGATGGGCCGGGAGCGTGGGCACGCCGGGGACGGACCAGGACTGCATGGAGGCCTTTCGAGTCGGAGGCGGTGATTCAGGCGCTGATGAGGCCGGTGCCGAGCATCACGTAGAGACCGAGGCCCAGGGCGATGCGGTACCAGACGAACGGCATGAAGGAGTTCTGGGTGATGAAGCGCATGAGCCAGGCGATGACGGCGTAGCCCACCGCGAAGGCGATGAGGGTGGCCAGCAGAGTCTCGCCCATGCCGTACGGGCCGGCGGTGGTCGGGTCGCCGACGGACTTGAAGAGCTTGTAGAAGCCGGAGGCGAACACCGCCGGCACGGCCAGCAGGAACGCATAGCGGGCGGCGGCTTCCCGGGCGTATCCGAGGGCCAGGCCCATGGTGATGGTGCCGCCGGAGCGGGAGACTCCCGGGATCAGGGCGAGGGCCTGCGCGAAGCCGTAGAGGATGCCGTCGCGGACGGTGAGCTGCTCGAGGGGCTTGCGCTGGCGGCCGAAGCGGTCGGCGAGGGCGAGGAGGATCGCGAAGACGATCAGCATGGTGGCGGTGACCCACAGGGACCGGAACTCGGTGTCGATCCAGTCCTCCAGCAGCAGGCCGAGGATCGCGATCGGCAGGGAGCCGAGGATGATCAGCCAGCCCATGCGCACGTCCGGATCGGAGTGCGGGACCTTGCCGGACAGCGCCCTGCACCACTGCGCGATGATGCGCGTGATGTCCTTCCAGAAGTAGATCAGCACGGCCAGCTCGGTGCCGATCTGGGTGATGGCGGTGAATGCCGCACCCGGGTCCGCCGCGGAGGGCAGGAACTCGCCCACGATGCGAAGGTGCGCCGAGGACGAGATCGGGAGGAACTCCGTGAGGCCCTGCACCAGGCCCAGAATGACTGCTTCGATCCAACTCACGGGGTCACTCTACGGCACGGCGACGGCCCTGCACCGGGGGCGACGCGCAGGTGTGAACACCCTCTCTGAAAAGGAGGGGCTTCTGGGAAGCCGGCGGCGGTCAGTCCTCGAGGTCGTCGAGCTCCTCGTCGTCGTCATCGTCGTCCTCGAACACTTCGAGCGGGGTGACCTCGCCGGTGCTGGCGTAGAGGGCGTCCTCGTAGGCCTCGAAGGCGTCGGCGATCGAGAAGAACGCGGCCTCGACGGCCGGGTCGTCCTCGCCGCGGCTGTTCTGGACGGCGACCAGGTGCTCGTTGAAGGCGGCGACGAGGGCTTCGAGGGCCAGGCGCGGGTCAGTGCTCATGCGCTCACGGTACCCCCGTCGCGGCGGGCACGGAAGCCCTGCTCTCAGCGCTGCGTCTCTCGCGGCTCGAGGATCCGGGCCAGGACCCGGCAGCCGAACTCGAGGGCGTCGATGGGCACGCGCTCGTCGATGCCGTGGAACAGGGAGGTGAAGTCCAGGTCCGGGGGAAGGCGCAGCGGTGAGAAGCCGTAGCCGGCGATGTCCAGGCGGGACAGGTGCTTGTTGTCCGTGCCGCCGCCGAGCATGAAGGGCAGCACCTCGGCATCCGGGTCCTCCTCCTGCAGGGCCGTGGCCATCAGTTCCACGAGGTCGCCGGAGAACGGGGTCTCCAGGGCGATGTCCCGGTGCTCGTGCTCCACCTGCACCTTCTCCCCCGCCAGGGTCTTGAGGACCTCGAGCGCCTCCTCGTCCGAGCCGGGCAGGGTGCGCATGTCCACGGTGCCGGTGGCGGTGGACGGGATGACGTTGTGCTTGTATCCGCCGCCGAGCCCGGTGGGGTTGGTGGAGGTGCGCAGGGTGCCGGCGACCCAGGTGCCGGCGTGGCCGAGGGCCTCGAGCTGCGGGGTCGGATCCTGCTCGTCGAACTCGGTGCCGGTGAGCTCGGCGACGGTCTCGAGCAGCTGGCGGGTGGTCTTGGTGTACTCCAGCGGCCACTCGTGGGTGCCGATGCGCTGCATGGCGGCGGCCAGGTGGGTGACGGCATTGTCCGGATGCGGGGCGGAGCCGTGGCCGGGGCGGTCGACTGCCTTGAGGTTCAGCCAGTGGATGCCCTTCTCCGCGGTCTGCACCAGGTAGGCGCGGGTCCGCCCGATCTCGGTGGAGAACCCGCCGACCTCGCTGATGGCCTCGGTGCAGCCGGCGAAGACCTCGGGGTGCTCGCGGACCACGTGGCCGGCACCGTAGACGCCGCCGGCCTCCTCGTCGGCGAAGAAGGCGACCGTGAGGGGACGGCGCGGGCGCTGTCCGGTGCGGGCGAAGTGCAGCAGCGTGGACAGGATCATGGCGTCCATGCCCTTCATGTCCACGGCGCCGCGGCCCCAGATCATGCCGTCCTTGATCTCCGCGCCGAACGGGTCGACGCTCCACTCGGAGGCGTCGGCGGGGACCACGTCCGTGTGCCCGTGCAGGATCAGCCCTGGGGCGTCCGGCTCCCAGCCGGGCAGGTGGCCCACCACGGACACGCGCCCGGGCGAGGATTCGAAGAGCTGCGGCTCCATGCCGGCGGCGCGCATGAGCTCGGCGCAGAGCTCGGCGGCCTCCGGCTCGCCGACGGACACGTTGCCGCCGCGGTTGGTGGTGTCGATGCGGATCAGGTCGCGGCAGATCTGGACGACATCGCGGTACGGGGTCTGCTCCGCACCGGCCTCGGCGTCGGTCGGGATGGTCTGTGCGCTGTTCTCGGACATGCCTTCAGGCTAGCGCCGGAGCCGATCCGCCGTGGCGGGCGGTGTCCCGCGGCGACTCATCATGGCTGGCCGAGACGGCCCGACGACGGTGCCTCACCTGCGTTTTGGCGGTCGCCGAGGCACCGTGGTACAGTTCTCGAGTTGCCCGCGCAGGGCATGGCGGAACGGCCACGGCCGGGTCCGCATCAATGAGCGCGAGTGGCGGAATTGGTAGACGCGCAGCGTTGAGGTCGCTGTGTCCGATAAGGACGTGGGGGTTCAAGTCCCCCTTCGCGCACTGCTCATCGAGGCGAAGGCCCCGGCAGAACTGCCGGGGCCTTCGCCGTGTCCGGCATCTCGTCGGGGCGTGGGCCCTGGACAGCCCCGGTAGTGTGGGGGTGGGCCTCGTGCGCACACGCCCGCGCGTTCAGCGACCGAGGCCTCCCCGCCCGGCCCAGAGCATCCGATGGAGGACACCGGTGAACCGCGCCGCCCAGGACCTTCTCCACCGTCTTGCCCGCCTGCACGGCGTGCAGCCGACCTACGTCGGCCAGGACGGCTCCGACCAGACCGTCGCCGACGACGTCCTCGTGGAGGTGCTCTCCGCCCTCGGCGTGGACATCCCCTCGGACGGCGTGGTCGCCCTCGACGCCGCGGTGCAGGCCGCCGAGGAGATCGACTGGCGCCGCGTGGTCGCGCCCACGGTGGTGGCGGTCTCCGGCTCGCGGCGTACCGTCCCCCTCACCGTGCGCCCCGGCGCGGAGGTGGCGGCCACCGTGGTCTGCGAGGACGGCAGCCACGTGCTCGCCGGGGCCACCGACTCCCTCGGGGAGCGCCGGAGCGTGGACTCGATCGACCGCGAGCGGCGCCACCTGCAGCTGCCCGAGTCCCTGCCGGTGGGCTACCACCGTCTGGTGGTGTCCGTGGACGGCCGCACCGTCGCCGAGGCCGCGGTCCTCTGCGCCCCGGAACGGCTCACCACCGCCGAACCGTTCCTGGCCCGCCGCGGCTGGGGCGCCTCCGCGCAGCTCTACTCGGTGACCTCCTCGGGCTCCTGGGGCATCGGCGACATGCACGACGCCGCCACCGTGGCCGCCGCGGCGGCCGAGCACGGCGCGGACTTCCTGCTGCTCAACCCGCTGCATGCGATCGACCCGGGCCACGCCCCGCTCGACTCGCCCTACTCCCCCGTCAGCCGCCGCTTCCTCAACGTGCAGGTCGTCCGGGTTCCCGAGATCCCGGAGTTCGCGGACCTGCCCGAGGCGGAGCAGCAGCGCTGGCTCTCGGCGGGGGCCGCCCTGCAGGCCGCCGTGGACGCGGGCGGGCCGATCGACCGCGCCGCGGTCGCCGAGGTGCAGTGGCCCGCCCTGCGCGCCGTGCACGCCGTGGGTCGCTCGGCCGAGCGCCAGGCCGCCTATGAGCGCTTCTGCGCGGACCAGGGCCGGGGCCTGGAGGACTTCGCGTCCTGGTGCGCCGTCCGCACCGGCACGGACACCGAGGACGAACGCGACTTCCACCGCTGGTGCCAGTGGGTGGCGGACACGCAGATCGCCGCTGCGCAGGCCGCTGCCGTGTCCTCGGGGATGCGCCTGGGCCTGATGCTGGACCTGGCCGTCGGCGCCGACCGCCACGCCGCAGACCTCGCCCTGCTCGGGGACCAGCTCGTGGAGTCGATGTCCGTCGGCGCTCCCCCGGACATGTACAACCAGCTCGGCCAGGACTGGTCGCAGCACCCGTGGCACCCGAAGGCGCTGGCGGAGAACGGCTACGCGGGCCTGCGCCAGATGTTGGGCACCGTCATGCGCCATGCAGGCGGCGTCCGCATCGACCACATCCTCGGTCTGTTCCGCCTGTGGTGGGTCCCGGCCGGCCGCGGTCCGCGCGAGGGCGCCTATGTCAGCTACGACCACGAGGCCATGCTGGCCGTGCTGACGATCGAGGCCCAGCGGGCGGGCGTCGTGGTGGTCGGTGAGGACCTGGGGACCTTCGAGCCGTGGGTCCAGCAGGCCCTGGCGGACGCCGGGATCCTGGGCACCACCATCCTCTGGTTCGAGAACCGGGACGGCGTCCCGACCGAGCCCGGCACCCACCGGGCACTGGCCATGGCGGCCGTCAACACCCACGACCTGCCTCCGACCGCCGGCTACCTGGAGGGCGTCCACCTGGACCTGCGCGAATCGCTCGGCCTCGTAGACGGGGACCCCGCGGACGAGCGGGCCGGCCACGAGCACACGGTCGCCGGCTTCCTCGACGCCGCTGCTCAGCTGCCCAGTGATCCCGCGCTCGGCCGGCCATCCGACGAGACCGAGGCGAAGATCCTGGCCCTGCACCGCTTCGCCGCAGGCTCCCCCGCCGCCCTGCACGCGGTGGCCCTGGTGGACGCCGTGGGAGAACGCCGCATCCAGAACCAGCCCGGCACCACCCAGGACCAGTACCGCAACTGGACCGTGCCCCTCGGCGGACCGGACGGCGCCGTGGTGCACGCAGACGAGATCGCGGCGAGCCCGCGGGCGGGCCGACTCTTCGACGCGGTGGACCGCCGTCTGCGCCAGGACGTGCCGGTCGCCGTCCTGGTGGCCTTCCACACCCACCCCCTGGACCAGCCCGGCCAGGGCGACGCCGGGGGCCTGAACACCTATGTCCGCCACGAGGCCGCTGCGCTGGCCCGCACGGGCATGCGGCCGGTCGTGTTCACCCGTGGCACCGGCCCGGATCCGGTGGTGTCCGCGCTGCCGTCCGCGGCCCCGCGCGTGCAGGCGGAGGAGGTGACCGTCGTCGAGGTCCCGGCCGGTCCCGGCGGCGAGCTGTCCAAGGAGGACCTCGCCGCGCACGCGGATGAGTTCGCGGGCAACGCACTGGCCTGGCTGGACCAGGAGGGCCTTGTGGCGGACGAGCAGATCGCCTTCGTCCACGGCCACTACTGGCTCTCCGCTCCGGCCGCCCGACGCATCGCGCAGGCCGCGGACGCACCCTGGCTGCACACCATGCACACCGTGGCCGCCATGAAGATGGCCGCAGACCCGGCGGCGGCCGAGTCGGACGAGCGTCGGGCGGCCGAGCGGGAGATCGCCGCCGGCGCGGACCTGCTGGTGGTGAACTCCCCCGGTGAGGCCCGCACGCTCATGGAGGTGCTGGACGCCCCTCGGCGCCGCATCGTGGTGGCCACCCCCGGCGTGGACACGGACGTCTTCACTCCCGCGGGGCATGCCTGGTGGCCCGGCGGTGAGGCCGAGGACGTGGATCCGTTCGACCCGGAGCTGCGCGTCCTGTTCGCCGGCCGGATCCAGCACCACAAGGGTCCCCAGGTGCTCATCTCCGCGCTGGGCGAGCTGCGCCGCCGTGGCGTGCTCGCCCCGGGCACGGACCGCCTGCGCGCCCACGTCAACGGGGCCCCCTCCGGCGCCGACACCCCGGACCTGGCCGCCCTGGCCGAGGCCGAGGGCGTGGCGGACCTGGTGACCTTCAGCGAGCCGGTCCCGGCCGATCAGCTCGCCGCCCAGTTCCGCGCCGCGGACCTGGTGGCCATGCCGAGCTTCTCCGAGTCCTACGGCCTGGTGGCCCTCGAGGCGCAGGCCTGCGGCACGCCGGTGCTCGCCCACCGCACCGGAGGGCTGGTGCATGCGGTGGCAGACGGCGCCACCGGGCGCCTCGTCCGGCAGAACACGCCTCAGGCCTGGGCGGATGCCCTGGAGCGGGTCCTCCAGGATCCGGCCTCCTGGCGCGCCATGTCCGGCGAGGCCGAGCGCCGGGCCCGCTCCCACACCTGGGACGACTACGCCCGCCGCCTGCGCGCAGCGGTCGCCGGGCTCTGAACGGGACGGCCGGCACCGGTCGTCTCCTCGGACGGCGACCTGCCCGGGTCCTGTCCCGCCGCCGCGCTTCACGACGACGGCCCCCGTCACCTTCTCTGCGGTGACGGGGGCCGTCCGGTCTGCCTCACACGAGGCCTCGGTGCGAGTGGGGCCGGGTCAGGCCTCGATCGGGGCGATCGTGCCGGTGAAGTGCCGGCGGCCCCTGCGGGCGTTCCAGCCGGTCACCTCCGTGATGCCCGCGGCCGGATGGGCGTAGGCGACCGCGACGGTGCCGGGCAGCTGGACCGGGGCGTCGAAGCCGATCTCCCAGCGGAAGCCCGCTGCGGCCGGCTCGCGGCCGGCGAGCATCTTCGCAGCGAGGTACATGCCGTGGGCGATGGCGCCCTTCATGCCGAGCGCCTTGGCGGTGGGGCCGCTCAGGTGGATCGGGTTGTAGTCGCCGGAGACGGCTGCGTACTTTCGGCCTGCGCCGCCGTCGAAGCGCCACTGCCCGGTCATGCCGGGAGCGGTGAACTCCTCGCGGGCCGGACGCTCGGGCCGCTCACCGCGGTGCACGCCCTTGGCCAGGTAGCGGGAGACGCCCTCCCAGAGGACCTCGCGGGTCTCCGGGTCCGTGACGGTGACGGTCAGGTCCACCGCGGTGCCGGCGTGGTGGGCCACCAGCTCGGAGGCCCGGGCGGTGATGTCCAGCGGCACGTCCACGGGGACCGGGCGGTGGTGGAACACCGTGTTGGTCAGGTGCACCATGCCCATCAGCGGCAGCGGGAAGGACTCGTCCGCCATCAGGTGCATCGCGGCGGGGAAGGCCTCGATGTGCACCAGCACGGAGGGCACGGACTCGGGTTCGCCGACGCCGAGCAGGCGGCGGTAGGCGTCCAGGGACTCCGCAGAGATGCGGTGTCCGCGCACGAGAACCGGCGCGGCGGGCAGATCCGCGGGACGACGCCGCCTGGTGACGGCGTCCTTGGCGGCCTGGCCGAAGGCGGCCCGGTAGCAGGCGGCCAGGGACGGCATGGTCTGCAGCTCGGTCATCTCAGGCTCCCATCATGGCCTGGCCGCACACGCGCAGCGTGTTGCCGTTGGTGCCGCCGGCGGCGTCGGAGACGAGGAAGGCGATGGCCTCGGCCACGTCCACCGGCGTGCCGCCCTGGCTCAGGGAGTTGATGCGGCGGCCGACCTCGCGGGTGAGCAGCGGGATCTTCGCGGTCATCTCGGTCTCGATGAAGCCGGGGGCCACGGCGTTGATGGTGCCGCCGCGGGCGGCCAGCAGCGGCGCAGTGGCGGCCGCCAGGCCCATCACGCCGGACTTGGAGGCGGCGTAGTTGGTCTGGCCGCGGTTGCCGGCGATGCCGGAGGTGGAGGCCAGGGTGACGATGCGCAGGCCCTCGCCCACCACGTCCTTCGCGTCCTCCGCCAGGAACGCCTCGTTCATGCGCAGCTGGGACAGGGTGTTCACGGCCAGGACGGAGTCCCAGCGGGCCGCGTCCATGTTGGCGAGCATCTTGTCCCGGGTGATGCCGGCGTTGTGCACCACGATGTCCATGCGGCCGTGACGCGAACGGCAGTGCTCGAGGATCCTGGCGCCGGCGTCCTCGGCGGTGATGTCCAGCGGCAGGGCGGTGCCGCCGAGCTCGTTCACCACGGCTGTGAGGGACTCGCCGGCGGCCGGGACGTCCACGCCCACCACGGTCGCGCCGTCCCGGGCGAGGGTGCGGATGATGGCCGCACCGATGCCGCGGGCGGCGCCGGTGACCACGGCCACCTTCCCGGCCAGCGGACGGTCGGGGTCCTCCGGGAGGCGACCGGCCGTCGTCGTGACCGGGAGGAACTGGCCGGAGACGTAGGCCGAGCGACCGGAGAGCAGGAACCGCAGGGCGCCGGCGGCGCCCGGGGCGTCCAGGCCCACGCCGTCACCGAGCTGGATGCCGTTGGCGGTGCCGCCGGCGCGCATCTCGTGGGCGAGGGACCGGGTCAGGCCGGTGATGCCCTGGCGGGCGGCGCGGGCGGCCGGGTCCTCGGCCACCGAGGCGGCCTCCGGGTCCTCGGCCACGGTGACCACACGGGAGTTCGTCGCCAGCTGACGGAGGGTGCCGCCCAGGTCGAGGACGGTCTCGCCGATGGCCGCGGGGGTGTCGATGCCGTCGAAGCAGGCCACCACGGCGGCGTACTTCACGGACTCGGCACGGGAGGTCTGGACCTCCACGCCCCAGCCGGTCAGCAGGCGGGCGGCGGCCTCGGCGGCGGGGGTGCCGCCGAGCACGAGCGCCGGGCCCTCGAGCAGCGGGGCGCCCGGGGTGTGCCGGCGCAGCTGGACGGGCATCGGCAGGCCGAGGGCCTTGGCGAGCCTCTTGCCGACGGCGGAGTCGACGAAGGTGCCGTACGGGTCGTTCATCAGATCAGTCCTTCTTCAGTCGGTCTCGACGGTCGGTTCGGCTCAGCGGCCGCGCATCAGGGCGACGACGCCCTGGCCGCCGGCGGCGCACACGGAGATCAGGCCGAGGGAGCCCTCGCCCTTCTCGTGGAGCATCTTGGCCAGCAGGGCGGTGATGCGGCCGCCGGTGGCCGCGAACGGGTGGCCGGCGGCCAGGGAGGAGCCGTGCACGTTGAGCTTGGCGCGGTCCACGGTGCCGAAGGCGCCGTCCAGGCCGAGGCGGGAGCGGCAGAACTCCTCGTCCTCCCAGGCCTTCATGGTGGAGAGCACGGTGCCGGCGAAGGCCTCGTGGATCTCGATGAAGTCCAGGTCCTCCAGGGTCAGGCCGTGGCGGCCCAGCAGACGCGGGACGGCGTACACCGGGGCCATGAGCAGGCCCTCGTCCCCGTCCACGAAGTCCACGGCGGCGATCTCGTGGTCCACGAACTCGGCCAGCACGGGCAGGCGACGCTCGGCGGCCCACTGCTCCGAGGAGACCAGCACGGCCGAGGCGCCGTCGGTGAGCGGAGTGGAGTTGGCGGCCGTCATGGTGGCCTCCTCCCCCAGGTGGCGGCCGAACGCCGGCTTGAGGCGGCCGAGCTTCTCCAGGGTGGAGTCACCGCGGAGGTTGTTGTCCTTGGCCAGGCCTCGGAACGGGGTGACCAGGTCGTCCATGTAGCCGGAGTCGTAGGCGGCGGCCAGGTTCTGGTGGGAGGCGAGAGCGAGCTCGTCCTGCTCGGCGCGGGTCACGCCCCAGTCGTGGGTGGTCAGGGCCTGATGCTCGCCCATGGCCAGGCCGGTGCGGGGCTCACCGGCCCCGGCGGGCTCCGGGACGAGGTGGCCCGGGCGGAGGTCCTTGAGAGCGGCGAGGCGCTCCTTGCCGGTGCGGGCGGCGTTGAGGCGCAGGAGCACACGGCGCAGGCCGTCCGAGACGGAGATCGGCGAGTCGGAGATGGAGTCCACGCCGCCGCCGATGCCGGAGTCGATCTGGCCCAGGCGGATCTTGTCCGCGAGGATGCCGAGGGCCTCCATGCCGGTGGCGCAGGCGACCTGCAGGTCCATGGCCGGGGTGTCATGGGACAGCGACGAGCCGAGCACGGACTCGCGGGTGAGGTTGAAGTTGCGCGGATGCTTGAGCACGGCGCCGGCGGCGACCTGGCCGAGGCGCTCTCCCTGCAGGCCGCAGCGGGCGACGAGACCCTCGATGGCCGCGGTCAGCATGTCCTGGTTGGACGCGTCCGCGTAGGCGGTGTTGGCACGGGCGAACGGGATGCGGTTGCCGCCGACCACGACGGCCTTGCGCAGCGGGCCGCCGGCGACGGCGGGACGGGAATCGGTGGCGTCGGTGACGGTCACGTCGGTCTCCTTCGAGGGGCAGGCGCGTCCGCGTGAAGAGGGGACGTCGCCAGGGCGAACGGTGTTTCCGCAACCGAGAGTACCTGATACGGTGGGTTCCGTGAAGTCACACACATCCTCGCTGCGCGACGGGCGTCATGCCCGCTGGGACGAGCATCGCCGCCTGCGACGCCGCGCGCTCCTTCGGGCCACCCGTGAGGCCGTGCATGACCTGGGCCCCCACCCCTCCATGGAGGAGATCGCCGCCCACGCCGGCACCTCCAAGTCCGTGTTCTACCGGTACTTCAGGGACAAGGCGGGCCTGCAGGAGGCTGTCTCGCAGGAGGCCATCGCTCTGATGGAGCGGCGCCTGCTCGAAGCGGTGGGAACCTCCTCGGACCCCCGCCTGGCCTTGGGCGCCATGGTCGAGACCTACCTGCGGATGGCCGACTCCTCTCCGCATGTGTACGCCTTCTCCGTGCAGTCGGCCCACGGGCTGCAGGACGGCGCCGACGCGCAGACGCTCCACGGCTTCTTCGAGCGCATGCACCAGGCCCTGGAGGAGCGGCTGCGCGCCCATCTCGCCGCCGCCGGGCGCGAGGCACCCGCCGACGGCGACCCCCTGCTGCTGTGGCCCACCGCCGCGCTCGGCATGGTCAAGGCCGCCGGCGAGGCCTGGCTCTCCGCGTCCGGCGTGCCCGGCCGCGCCACGGCGGAGCAGACCGCCGCCCAGATCACCGGCTGGCTGCTCAACGGCCTGACCGGATCCACCACATCCACCACATCCGCCCTTTCCCGCACGCAAAGGAGCACCTCATGACCGCCGCAGAGCCCACGACCGGGACCCCCGCCACCGACCCCACGGACTCCGTTCCCCACGACATCGATCAGATCGCCCCGGAGCACCCGGAAGCCGGCGCCCTCGATGGAGCCGCCCTCCAGGAGGCGCTGCTGGGACGGTGGGCCGACGTCCGCCGCGCCTCCCGCGCCCTGATGAAGGATCCGGCGCTGCACCGCGACCCCCTGCTCGGCATGGACGAGCACCGTGAGCGCGTGCTGGACCAGCTGAGGATCCTCGTGGACAACGACGCCATCGCCCGCGCCTTCCCGGCCAGGTTCGGCGGTGAGGACGCGCACGGCGCCTCCGTGGCGGCGTTCTCGGACATCGTCACCGCGGATCCCTCCCTGCAGATCAAGGCCGGCGTCCAGTGGGGCCTGTTCTCCTCGGCGATCCTGCACCTGGGCACCGCCGAGCACCATGAGAAGTGGCTGCCGGATGCCCTCACCCTGCAGCTGCCCGGCGCGTTCGCCATGACGGAGATCGGCCACGGCTCGGACGTGGCCTCCATCGCGACCACGGCCACCTATGACGAGGCCTCCGAGGAGTTCGTGATCCACACGCCGTTCAAGGGCGCATGGAAGGACTACCTGGGCAACGCGGCACTGCACGGCCGTGCCGCCACGGTGTTCGCCCAGCTGATCACCAAGGGCGTCAACCACGGGGTGCACTGCTTCTTCGTGCCGATCCGTGACGAGGACGGGAACTTCCTGCCGGGTGTCGGCGGCGAAGACGACGGTCTCAAGGGCGGCCTCAACGGCATCGACAACGGCCGACTGCACTTCACCGAGGTCCGCATCCCGCGCACCAACCTGCTGAACCGCTACGGCGACGTGGCCGCGGACGGCACCTACTCCTCCCCCATCGCCTCCCCGGGCCGCCGCTTCTTCACCATGCTCGGCACCCTCGTGCAGGGGCGTGTCTCGCTGTCCCTGTCCGCCACAGGCGCCTCCTTCCTCGGCCTGCAGGGCGCGATCACCTACGGCAACCAGCGCCGCCAGTTCAACGCGTCCTCCCCGGACCGCGAGGAGGTGCTGATGGACTACCAGAACCATCAGCGCCGCCTGATCGACCGCCTCGCCCGCACCTACGCGGACGCCTTCTCCGCCAACGAGCTGCTGGAGAAGTTCGACGAGGTCTTCTCCGGCCGCGGGGACACCGACCATCACCGCCAGGAGCTCGAGACCCTCGCGGCGGCGGTGAAGCCGGTGACCACCTGGAACGCCCTGGACACCCTCCAGGAGGCCCGCGAGGCCTGCGGCGGCCAGGGCTTCATGGCGCGCAACCGGGTCACCCAGCTGCGTGCGGACCTGGACGTCTTCGTCACCTTCGAGGGGGACAACAACGTCCTGCTCCAGCTGGTGGGCAAGCGTCTGCTCACGGACTACTCGAAGGAGTTCGGCCGCCTCGACGTCGGCGCCGTGTCCAAGTACGTGGCCAGCCAGGCCTCCGAGGCCCTGCACCGGGCCGGCCTGCACAAGGTGGTCCAGTCCGTGTCCGACCGCTCGGACGAGCGCCGCTCGGCGAACTGGTTCAAGGACCCGCAGGTCCAGCAGAGCCTGCTGACGGATCGGGTGCGCTCGAAGACCGCGGACATCGCCGGCACCCTGCAGAAGGTGCGCGGCAAGGACCAGGCCGCTCAGGCCGCCGCCTTCAACTCCCGTCAGCACGAGCTGATCGAGGTCGCCCGCGACCACGCCGCCCTGCTGCAGTGGGAGGCCTTCACCCGTGCCGTCGAGGGCATCGAGGACGAGCACACCCGCACCGTGCTCACCTGGCTGCGCGACCTCTTCGCGCTGCGCACGGTGGAGGACGACCTCGGCTGGTACGTGGCCCATGGCCGCGTGTCCTCCCAGCGCGCCCGGGCCCTGCGCGGCTACATCAACCGCCTCGCCGAACGCCTTCGCCCCTTCGCCCAGGAGCTGGTGGAGGCCTACGGCCTGGAGCAGGAGCACCTGCGCATGGAGCTGACCACCGATGAGGAGCACGCGCGTCAGGAGGAGGCCCACGCCCACTACGCGGAGCTGGCCGCCTCGGGTGACGCCCCGGTCCACGAGCGCACCCTGCGCGCCCGGCAGAAGGCGGCGAAGAAAGCGAAGAACTCCGACGCCTGAGCCTGACGTGACCCGGTCCGGCCGGGTCCTGCCCTTCGCGACGACGGCCGCCCACCTCAGCCAGAGGCGGGCGGCCGTTCGCGTGGAGCCGGGTCAGCGCAGGACGGTCCGGTAGACCTCGAGGGTGCGCTCGGCGATGGTCTCCCAGGAGAAGTGCTCGATGGCCCGGGTGCGACCGGCCTCGCCCATGGCGGCGGCCTTCTCCGGGTCGGAGAGCACCTGGGTGAGGGCGGCCGCGAAGTCGGCCACGAAGGCGTCCTCGTCGACGGGGGTGCCGGTGCCGTCGTCCTCCTGCTCGATGTCCACGAGCAGCCCGGTGGTGCCGTGGTCCACGACCTCGGGAATGCCGCCGACGCGGGAGGCGACCACGGCGGTGCCGCAGGCCATGGCCTCGAGGTTGACGATGCCCAGCGGCTCGTAGACGGACGGGCAGGCGAACACGGTGGCCTGGGACAGGATCTCCATGACCTCCTGGCGGGGCAGCATGCCCTCGATCACCACGACGCCGTCGCGCTTCTCGCGCAGCTGGGCGAACAGGGCGTCGACCTCCTTCGCCAGCTCCGGAGTGTCCGGGGCGCCGACGCAGAGGACGAGCTGGACCTCCTCCGGCAGCTGCAGGGCGGCCTTGAGCAGCAGCGGCACGCCCTTCTGGCGGGTGATGCGGCCGACGAAGGCCACGGACGGCCGGTCCGGGTCGATGCCGTGCTCGGCCAGGGCGCCCTGGGAGGTCTGCGGCGTCCAGAGCTTCGTGTCGATGCCGTTGTGCACCACGTGCACCCGGGCCGGGTCGACCTGCGGGTAGCACCTCAGGATGTCCCGGCGCATGCCCTCGGAGACGGCGATGACGGCGTCCGCGGCGTGGTAGGCGGTGGACTCGGCCCAGCTGGAGACGCGGTAGCCGCCGCCGAGCTGCTCGGCCTTCCACGGGCGCAGCGGCTCGAGGGAGTGGGCGGAGAGCACGTGCGGGGTGTCGTGCAGCAGGGCGCCGAGGTGGCCGGCCATGTTGGCGTACCAGGTGTGCGAGTGGATGACGTCCGCTCCGGCGAACGACTCGAGCATGGTCAGGTCGGTGGCGAGGGTCTGGACGGCGCCGTTGGTCTGCTCGAAGCCGGACGGCGTCGGGTAGGTCAGCACCTGGGCCCCGTGGAAGTCGGCGTCGCGGGGGTCGCCGAAGGCGTGGACGCGGACGTCGGCGCGTGCGGCGAGGACGCGGGTCAACTCCGCGACGTGGACGCCGGCTCCGCCGTAGACGGCCGGGGGGAACTCTTTGCTCACGATGTCGATGCGCACTCCTCCAACCTAGTCCAGCGCCGAACCGTGCCGATAGTCTGGCGGTACCGGACATCGGTGCGATGCCGGCATCTCAGCCAGCAGGAAGGGAGTCCTCGTTCCATGGTCCAGAAGAAGGTCCTCTCGATCGTCCTGGCCGGAGGTGAGGGCAAGCGTCTGATGCCGCTGACCGCGGACCGCGCCAAGCCGGCCGTGCCCTTCGGCGGCGCCTACCGGCTCATCGACTTCGCCCTGTCCAACCTCGTGAACTCGCGCTACCGCGAGATCGTGGTGCTGACCCAGTACAAGTCGCATTCCCTGGACCGCCACATCTCCGAGACCTGGCGGATGTCCACGCTGCTGAACAACTACGTGGCGTCGGTGCCGGCGCAGCAGCGCCGAGGCAAGGACTGGTTCCTCGGCTCGGCGAACGCCATCTACCAGTCGATGAACCTGATCCAGGACGCCCGCCCGGACATCGTGGTGGTGATCGGCGCGGACCACGTCTACCACATGGACTTCCAGCAGATGGTGGACCAGCACATCGCCTCGGGCGCGAAGGCCACCGTGGCCGCGGTGCGCCAGCCGCTTCAGATGTCCTCCTCCTTCGGCGTCATCGAGACCGCGGAGACCGACCGACAGCGGATCGCCCGTTTCGTGGAGAAGCCGGACTCCACCCCCGGCCTGCCGGACGACCCGAACGCGTTCCTCGCCTCCATGGGCAACTACGTGTTCGACACGGACGCCCTCGTGGAGGCCCTGAACCGTGACGCCGAGGACGAGGACTCCACGCATGACATGGGCGGGGATATCATCCCCTGGTTCGTGGAGCGCGGCGAGGCAGGGGTGTACGACTTCACCGCCAACGAGATCCCGGGCGCCCGCTCCGGCCAGCACTACTGGCGGGACGTCGGCACCCTCGACTCCTACTACGACGCCCACATGGACCTGGTCCAGCCGGTGCCGGAGTTCAACCTCTACAACCGGGACTGGCCGCTGTACACCCGGCAGTCCGTGTCCCCGCCGGCCAAGCTGGTCCGCTCGGCCTCGAAGCGCCCGGGCACCGCGGTGGACTCGCTGCTGGCCCAGGGCGTGGTCGTCTCCGGCGGCACCGTGGCCCAGTCCGTGGTGTCCACGGACTGCCGGATCCTCGACGAGGCATGGGTGGAGCAGTCCGTGCTGCTGGACTCCGTGGTGATCTCCGAGGGCGCCCAGGTGCGCAACGCGATCCTGGACAAGAACGTGGTGGTTCCGCCGGGCGTGCGCATCGGCTTCGACCGCGCCGAGGACGAGGCCCGCGGATTCACGGTCACCGCCTCCGGCCTGACGGTCATCCCGAAGAACCAGGCCGTCCCGGCCTGACCCGGCCGTGTCCCCGACGGACCCGACCCGACGACGGCCCGGGGCGGCTGATGTGATGGGATAGGACGCATGTCTGAGAACACTTCCGCTCTGCCGCGCCCGGACTGGGACACCGCCGAGCTCACGCGCGATGAGGCCCGTGGGCGCGCGAACGCCGTGTCCGTGCGCTCCTACGACGTCTGCGTCGACGTCCGGAACGCCGAGGACGCGGAGGCCGAGGCGTACCCGGTCACCGCGACCCTCGTCTTCTCCTGCTCCGAGCCGGGCTCGGAGACCTGGCTGGACTGGATCAACGCCTCGGTGGAGTCCGTCGAGCTCAACGGCGAGACCCTGGACGTCGCCGAGGTCGCCGGCCGCAACCGTGTCCGACTGCCCGGCCTGGCCGCGGAGAACACCGTGGTGCTCAGGGGCACCTCGCTGTACTCCCGCTCCGGTGAGGGCATGCACCGCTACGTGGACCCCGCCGACGGCCAGACCTACCTGTACACGCAGTACGAGCCGGCCGACGCCCGCCGTGTGTTCCCGAACTTCGAGCAGCCTGACCTGAAGGCGTCCTTCTCCTTCCGCCTCACCGGCCCCGCCGCGTGGGTCCTCGCCTCCAACGGCGCGGAGACCTCCCGGACGAAGAACGACGACGGCTCGGTCACCGTGGCCTTCCAGGCCACCCGTCCGCAGTCCACCTACATCACCACGCTGCTCGCCGGCCCCTACGCCGTGTTCGAGAACCACTGGGGCGGCCACGAGGCCACCGGGGCCGTGCCGGTGGACCTGCGCATCTTCTGCCGGCAGACACTGGCCGAGCACATGGACGCAGACGCCGTCTTCGCCATCACGAAGAACGGCCTGGACTTCTTCCATGACCTCTTCGGCGTCCCCTACGAGTGGGGCAAGTACGACCAGGCGTTCGTGCCGGAGTACAACCTCGGCGCCATGGAGAACCCGGGCCTGGTCACCTTCACCGAGCACTACATCCATGACACCGCGCCGACCCGCGCCCAGCTGGAGGGCCGCGCGAACACCATCCTCCACGAGATGGCCCACATGTGGTTCGGCGACCTGGTGACCATGAGGTGGTGGGACGACCTGTGGCTGAAGGAGTCCTTCGCCGACTACATGGGCACCCTGGCCTCCGCCGAGGCCGCCGGCTTCACCGAGGCCTGGACCTCCTTCGCCTCCCGGCGCAAGGCCTGGGCCTATGTGCAGGACCAGTACCCGACCACGCATCCGATCGTGGCGGACATCGTGGACCTGGAGGCCGCCCGCCAGAACTTCGACGGCATCACCTACGCCAAGGGCGCATCCGTGCTCAAGCAGCTGGCCGCCTATGTGGGCCGCGAGGCCTTCGAGCAGGCCGCCCGCACCTACTTCCAGCGCCACGCGTGGGGCAATGCCGAGCTGAAGGACTTCCTGGCCGTGCTGTCCGAGGCCTCCGGCCGGGACATGTCCGCCTGGGCCGATGCCTGGCTGCACACCGCCGGCGTGCCGACGCTGCGCGTGGACATCGTGGACGGCACCGCGGTGCTGGTCCAGTCCGGCGAGGACCCCACCACCGGCGAACCGATCCGCCGCCCGCACGTGGTGCAGGTGGGCGTCTACGAGCCGAACGCCTCGGGCGCCCTGATGCGCACCGACTCGGTCACCGTGGACGTGGCCAAGGGTGTCGAGCGCACCCCGATCCGTGGCCTGGAGGTCCCGGAGCACGGCGTGCGCCTGGTGCTGCCCAACGACGAGGACCTCACCTACGCCGCCGTGTCCCTGGACCAGATCTCCCTGGACGCCGTGCTCACCCACCGCATCGCCGACCCGCTGGCGCAGGCCACCGTGTGGGCCTCCCTGTGGGCCATGGTCCGCGGCGGCGAGCTGTCCGTGGCGGCCTTCGTGGACGCCATGGAGGCGCTCGCGGACACCATCGCCCCGGTGGCCGTGTACACGCAGGTGCTGACCCAGGCCGCCTCAGCCGTGTCCCTCTACGCCGCTGCCGACGAGCGCGCCCGGCTGCGCACCCGCCTGGGCTCGCTGCTGCTGCGCCACGTAGCCGGGCTCGAGGCCGGCTCGGACCGGCAGCGCGCCGCCGCCCGCGTCCTGGCCCTGCTGGCACGCAAGGACGCCGAGCTCGCCGGTCAGGTGGAGCAGGCCCTCGTGCAGGACGCCGAGACCGCCGCGCCGGGCCTCGCCGTGGACACGGAGATCCGTTGGCTGGTGCTGCAGGCGTTGGCGGCCACCGGCGGCATCGACCGCGCCGGCCTGGACACCGCCCTGGCCGAGCAGCGCACCGCCAAGACCGTGGTCGGCCACACCCTGGCCGTGAACGCCCTGCCGGAGGCGCAGGTGAAGCAGGCCGCATGGGACGCCGTGATCTCCGGCGTGGACGCAGCGGGCACGCCCCTGTCCAACGACCTGCTCTCGGCCACCGCGGAGGGCTTCGCCACCGACGCCGGCGAGCTGACCGCCGGCTACGGCCAGAGGCTGTTCGGCGAGCTCGAGCAGCTGTGGTCCTCCCGCTCGAACGGCCTGGCCTCGCGTGCCATCCACGGCCTGTTCCCGCTGCACCAGGACGCCGTGGACGGCGACGAGGCCGCGCAGGAGCAGCACCCCGTCCTGGCCGCCGCGCAGGCGTGGATCGACGGACACCCGGACGCCCCGGGCGCCCTGCGCCGCCTGGTGATCGAGGAGACGGACGCACTGCGCCGCAGCCTGCGCGTCCAGTCCCGCCAGGAGGAGCTGCGGCACATCTGATCCTGTGCCGGGGTCGACGACGACGGCCCGTCGCCTTCTGAAGTGAAGGCGGCGGGCCGTCTCTGGTGCTGATCACTGCGTTGTGAGGGGAAGACACGGTGATGAGATCGACCAACGTGACCGTGTCTCGCCCTCACTCCGGACGGTGGGGCTCACTCTGGACGGTGGGGAGGGTGGCCCACGTCGTCGGGGCCGTCACGGCACGCGCTGAAGCCACGTCTGGGTGAGGAACTTCTCCTCGGCCAGGGCCTGGGCACGGTCCAGGGTCTTCTGGTCGAGCTCGACACGCTTCGCACCGTAGCGCTCCTCGAAGACCTGCATCATGACCTCCCAGATCTCCGGGCGGGTCATGTTGCCGGTCTGCCGGCGCAGCGGGTCCACACGCTTCTTCGCGGAGGCGACGCCCTTGCCCTTGAGCTTCTCGCGGCCGATGCGCAGCACCTGGGTCATCTTGTCCGCGTCGATGTCGTAGCTCATGGTCACGTGGTGCAGCAGGCCGTGGGTGCCGACCTTCTTCTGGGCGGCACCGCCGATCTTGCCCTGCGGCGTGGCGATGTCGTTCAGCGGCTGGTAGAACGCCTCCACGCCCACGCGGGAGAGGGCCTCCATGGTCCAGTCGTCCAGGAACGGGTAGGACTCCTCGGTGCTCATGCCGTCCACCAGGGAGCGCGGCAGGGACAGCGAGTAGGTGACGCAGTTGTCCGCCTCCATGAACATCGCCCCGCCGCCGGAGATGCGGCGCATCACGTGGATGTCATGGGCGGCGGCCCCCTCGGCGTCGACCTCGTTGGCCAGGGACTGGAAGGCACCGATCACCACGGCCGGCTCGGTCCACTGCCACAGGCGCATCAACGGCTTGCGGCGTCCGGCGGCCACGTCCTCGGTGAGGATCTGGTCCAGGGCCACGTGCTGGTGGATCGGCAGTGGCGTGGGGGCGATGACCTCCCACTCGTGGTCCTCCCAGGCCGTGGCCCGGCCGAGGGCGCGGCGTACGGCGGTGGCCACGGCGTCGGCGTCGAAGCCGAAGAGCTGGGCACCCGGGCGGATCGCCGCCTGCACCCGCTGGGCGGTCACGGCGTGCTCGGTGTCCTCGGCGAGGCCGACGAGGGCGCCGTTGATGTCCTCCAGCGCCTCGTCCGGCTCGAGGAAGAAGTCCCCATTGAGGCTCGCGGCGGTGACGACGCCGTCCTCCACCGTGAGGTCGACGCGCACGAGCTTGCCGCCGAGGACCTTGTACTGGCCGTGATGCTGGGTGCTCATGCCTCGAGCCTATCGCTCGAGCGCCGCCGTCCCGCGCGGGGACGGCACAGGCCAGGTGACCCGCGTTTCAGCCCGGACACGACGAAGGGCCCGGCCCCCGTTCTGAGGGGAGACGGACCCTTCGCGGATCGGACCAGCGGCTCAGGCCGCCTCAGATCACTTCTTGCCGCCGAAGCCCTTGAAACGGGCGTTGAAGCGCTCGACGCGGCCGGCGGTGTCCATGATGCGCTGCTTGCCGGTGTAGAACGGGTGCGAGGCGGCGGAGATCTCGACGTCGATCACCGGGTAGGTGTTGCCGTCCTCCCACTCCATGGTCTTGTCGGAGTCGGCGGTGGTGCGGGTCAGCACCTTCTCGCCGGAGGCCAGATCGTTGAAGATCACGTAGCGGTACTCGGGGTGCAGGTCAGCCTTCATGGAAAGTCCTTCGTTCAGTGCCCCTGGTTTTGGCCAGGGCGCTCGAGAGGTCACATCTGTCAGCCGTACATCGCGCACGGCCAGCGCATCACTATACCGGACGACAGCGCAGTTCCCACAGTGCCACCGCGGCCGCGGCGCCGACATTGAGCGAGTCCACGCCGGCAGGCATCGGGATCTTCACGTGGACGTCGCACAGGGCAAGGGTCTCGGCTCGCACGCCTGGCCCCTCGGCACCCACCACCAGCGCCAGCCGCTCGGCGTACCGCAGTGGCTCGAGCACGGGGTCCTCCAGTGCCACGGCCTGATCCGTCACCTCGAGTGCGACGACGACGAAGCCCGCCCGTCGCAGCGCCTCCAGTCCGTCCGTGGCCGGCGCCCGGTGCGGCTTCCCCACCTGCCCGGCCGGCATCCCGTGGTGGCCGGCCCCCGGCCACGCCAGCGCTCGCGCCCAGGGCAGCCGGAACACCGTGCCCATGGACACCCGGATCGCGCGGCGGTACAGCGGGTCAGCGGCCCGTGGCGAGAGCAGCAGCCCGTCCCAGTCCAGGGCCACGGCGGAGCGGACGATCGCTCCGAGGTTGGTCGGGTCGGTGAGGTCCTCGGCCACCAGCACCCGGCGGGCGCCGGCCAGCACATCGTCCACCGGACGCGGCGCCGGCCGTTCCATCGCCGCCAGCGCACCGCGGTGCAGGTGGAACCCGGTCAGCTGACTGAGCAGCTCGTCGTCCCCGGTGAACACCGGCGCCTCCGGGAACGTCTCGAACGCGTCGGCCAGCTGCTCGGCCGCCGTCTCCAGGTACCGCTGCGGCAGCAGGAAGGACACCGGCCGGCAGCCGGCGTCCAGGGCCCGGCGCACCACGGGCGTGGACTCTGCCAGGAACACGCCGTGCTCGGCATCGGCGGCGCGGCGCAGCGCCGCATCGGTCATGCAGACGTAGGGGGCGAGCTCGGGCGAGTCCAGGTCTCGGCGGGAGACGAGCACGCTGAGGCGGCCGTCGTCGGGACGCGGTGCGGCGGTGCCGGCGGAGGCGACCACGTCCGGCTCAGCCCTGCACGAGGCGCAGGAGCATCACGGCCAGGCCCACCAGACCGACGGCCACGATCACGCCGCGCAGCAGCGTCGGGGAGATCCTGCGGCCGATCTTCGCGCCCACGGAGCCGCCGACCAGTGAGGAGGCGGCGATCAGCAGCACGGCCACCCAGTCGATGCGGTCGAAGGCGAAGAGCAGGTAGAACACGGCGGCCACGAGGTTCACGCACAGGGACAGCCACGTCTTCACCGCGTTGGCGTGCACCAGCAGACCGGTGAGGAAGACACCGAGGATGCCCATCAGCAGCACCCCCTGGGCCGCCACGAAGTAGCCGCCGTAGACCCCGGCGCCGAACACCAGGGCCCAGAGCAGGGGGGACACGGGGCCGCGGGGGACGTCGTCGGCCTGGTCGACGGGTCCGGCGAAGGCACCCACCGGCTGTCCCTCCCCCTGCTCGGTGGCCCTGCGGGCCTTCACCCAGCGGTTCAGGCGCGGCTGGAAGACCACGAAGCCCAGGGCCACCACGATCAGACACGGTGCGGCGATCTCGAAGACCCGCTCCGGCAGCACGGTCAGCAGGAAGGCGCCGATGACGCCGCCCAGCAGGGACGCGACCGTCAGCACGGGCACGACCGCCATCGACTGCTTCAGCTCCCGCCGGTATCCGACGGTGCCGGAGAAGCCGGCGGCCACCAGGCCCATGGCGTTGGAGATCTGAGCGGTGACCGGGGGGAAGCCGACCGCCACCAGCACCGGGAAGGTGACCAGCGTGCCGGAGCCGACGATCGAGTTGATGGTGCCGGCCCAGAACCCGGCGAGCAGCACCACCAGCACCTGCCAGAGCTCCAGCCCCAGCACGTCCGCGGTCAGCAGCTCCATCAGGCGGCGACGGCCGCGTACCGGCCCTTGTGCTGGGAGACCTTCAGCGGCATGCCGAAGGCGGCGGAGAGGTGCTCTTCGGTGAGGGTCTGCTCGATGGGACCGGCCGTGACCACCTGGCCGTCGCGCAGCAGCAGGGCGTGGGTGAAGCCCGGCGGCACCTCCTCGAGGTGGTGCGTGACCAGCACGAGGGCCGGGGCGAACTCGTCCTCGGCCACCTCGGTCAGCTGGGCCACGAGCTTCTCGCGTCCGGCCAGGTCCAGCCCGGCGGCCGGCTCGTCCAGGAGCATCAGCTCCGGGTCGGTCATCAGGGCGCGGGCGATCAGCACGCGCTTGCGCTCACCCTCGGACAGGGTGCCGAAGCGGCGGTGGGCCAGGCGGGACAGGCCCCACTGGGTGATCAGGGCCAGGGCGCGGCCCTCGTCCTCAACCTCGTACTCCTCGCGCCAGCGGCCGGTCACGCCGTAGGAGGCGGTCACCACGGCGTCCTGGACCTTCTCCCCGTCCGGCACCTGCTGGGCCAGCTGAGCCGACGACAGGCCGATGCGCGGACGCAGCTCGAACACGTCCACCGCGCCGAGCACCTCGTCCAGGATGCCGACGTCGCCGGTGGTCGGGTGCATGCGGGCGGCGGCGACCTGCAGCAGCGTCGACTTGCCGGCCCCGTTCGGGCCCATCACGATCCAGCGCTCGCCCTCGCGGACGGTCCAGTCCACGTCCTCGATGAGGTTCTTCGTCCCGCGGCGCACGGTCACCCCGCGCAGCTGCAGAACGGCGTCGCTGTCCGGCGCGAAGAGGTCGTCGTGGAGGTGGGCGTCCGAGGCGGAGGTGCTCATGCGGACCACTGTAGTGGCCTCCACCATGCGGACCCGGTCACGACGCACGGGACCGCCCGGCCTGCGATCCGCCTACCATCGGCCGTATGAGCCAGGTCCGTGATGTGGTCTACCGTCCCCTTCCCGACGACGGCGCCCTCCCCTCCGGAGCGTCCGTGGCCGGGTCCCTCGGCGCGCCCGGGCAGGCTGCGCCGGGCACGATGCCGGACCGGGAACCCGACCGTCCCGCCGGCGTGCCCGAGCACGCCGAGCACCTGACGGCCGCGGCCGAAGCGGGCACGGCCGTGGAGGGCTGGCGCTGGATGTCCGATTCGTGGGCCGCGGCCGCCGAGGCCCCCGAGGGCTGGCATGCCGTCCGCGTCCCCGCGGACGTGGTGGATGCCCCGATGCCCTTCGTGGTCACGGACGTGGACTCCACCCTGATCCAGGACGAGGTCGTCGAGCTGCTCGCCGCGCACGCCGGGCGCGAGGCCGAGGTCGCCGAGGTGACGGAGCGCGCCATGCGCGGCGAGCTCGACTTCGCGCAGTCCCTGCACGCGCGTGTGGAGGCCCTCGGTGGACTGCCGGTGGCGGTGATCGAGGAGGTCGTCGCCCGGGTGCGCCCGACCCCGGGTGCCCGGGACCTGATCGCCGCCGTGACCGGCGCGGGCGGTCGGATCTATGCCGTCTCGGGAGGCTTCACCCAGGTCCTGGCTCCCCTGGCCGCCGCGTGGGGGCTGTCCGGGTTCTGCGCCAATGAGCTCGAGATCGCCGACGGCCACCTCACCGGCCGGGTGGCCGGCTCCGTGGTGGACCGCGCCGTAAAGGAGCAGATGCTGCGGCAATGGGCCGCCGAGGCCGAGATGCCGCTGCTCGGGACCCTCGGCTGCGGCGACGGAGCCAACGACATCGACCTGCTCACCGCCTCCGGGTGCGGCGTGGCCCTGTGCGGCAAGCCCGCCCTGCGGGAGGTCGCCGACGCCTGCGTGGACGTGCCCCACCTGGCCGTCGTGCGCTGGATACTCGGGCTCTGAGCGGCGCCGGTGCCCCACCTCCCCGCTTACTGGTGAGGACACACCGTCAACCGACCTGAAACGGGAGGTGCAGAGGGTGAGTCCTCACCAGTAAGCGCGCGGATGAGGCAGCTCAGCTAGGCGCCCCGATGAGGCAACTCAGCTAGGCGCCCGTGTGAGACAGCCCAGCCATGCACCCGTGTGAGGCAACTCAGCCCTGCTGGTCGCCCTGGAAGTCGCGGGCGCCGCCCACGAGCTCGGTGTGGCCGGCCGGAAGGTCGGTGCGGCCGACCATGGCGGCGACCTCGGCAGCGAACTCCTCCACGGTGTAGAGCTTGCCGGCGGCCTCGCGGCGGGCCTCGATGGCGCCCGGCTCGGCACGGTTGAGCAGGGTGGCGGTGATGGTGCCCTCGATCATGTCACCGGAGACCACCACGAAGCCGATGCCCTTCTGCGTGAACGCGGGAATGCGCTCACGCAGGGCGTCCTCGCCGGCGCGCTTGGAGCGGGCCACCGGTTCGTAGGAGTCCATGGTGGGCACCTCGTTGATGAAGTGCGCCTGGTGGGAGGTGACGAAGACGATCTGGCCGCCGGCGGACATCCGCTCGACGGCGGCGTCGGCCAACGCGGCCTGGGCGTCCCGGTTGAGCTTCATGGCGTAGTCCTCGCCGAACTGGGACTCCATGCCGCCGGAGGCGTTGAGCACCAGCACGTCCAGCGAGCCGAAGGTCGACACCGCGGCGTCCAGCAGCGCGGCGCGGTCCTCGGCGGAGGTGACGTCCCCTCCCACGGCCACGGCCCGGCCGCCGGCCTCCTCGATGGACGTGACCACCTTGTTCGCGCGCGGAGCCTTCTGGCGGTAGTTGACGACGACGCCGGCGCCGCGGGCGGCCAGCAGCCGGGCGGTCTCCGCGCCGATGCCGCGGGACGAGCCGGTGACGACGACGCCCTTGCCGGCCAGGTCCTTCTCGCCGGAGGCGGCGGTGGTGTTCTCGGTCATGTTCCCTCCTGGGACGTGGTCTGGGCTGGTGGGTCTGCTCGGAGCTGGGCGCGGGCTCAGTGGCCCATGCCGAGGCCGCCGTCCACGGGGATGACGGCGCCGGAGATGTAGGCGGCCTGGTCCGAGGTGAGCCAGGTGACGACGTCGGCGACCTCGGACGGCTGGGCGAAGCGGCCGGCCGGGATGGACTTCTTGTACTGCTTCTTCAGGTCCTCGTCCAGACCCTGGGTCATCTCGGTGTCGATGTAGCCGGGGGCCACCACGTTGGCCGTGATGCCGCGCGCGCCGAGCTCACGGGTGATGGACCGGGCCATGCCGACCAGGCCGGACTTCGAGGCGGCGTAGTTCACCTGACCGGGCGAGCCGAGCAGGCCCACCACGGAGGAGACCAGGACGATGCGGCCGCGCTTCAGGCGCATCATGCCCTTGGTGGCGCGCTGCACCACGCGGAAGGAGCCGGTGAGGTTGGTGTCCACCACGGAGGTGAAGTCGTCCTCGGACATGCGCAGCAGCAGCTGGTCGTTGGTGATGCCGGCATTGGCCACGAGCACCTCGACCGGGCCGTGGGCCTGCTCCACCTGCGTGAACGCGGCGTCGACCGAGGCGGAGTCCGTGACGTCGCAGGCGACGGCCAGGGCGCCGGCGGGCCCCTCGCCGTTGCGGGAGGTGATGGCCACCGTGTCCCCGTTGGCCAGGAACGCCTCGGCGATCGCCCGGCCGATGCCGCGGTTGCCGCCGGTGATCAGGACGCTGCGGCCCGTGGTCTGCCCCTCGGTGGTGGTCTTCTCTGCGGCCATGCTCGGGTCCTCCTGCATCCTGGGCCGGCCCGTGACCGGCACGTTCGGTGACGTCGTCGTTCACTGCGCGGCGGGCGCCGGACGGCCCGGGGCCGTGCGGAGGCGTCCGTCACGCAGACGTACGGGTCCACTCTACGTGGCGCCCGGCGTGAGACAATGGACGCCTGTCCGAGCCCGATTCGTCTGCACCGACCTGAGGGAGGCTGTCATGGCTGCGTCCGCTGCCGAGGCCTGCGGTCCCGCCGCGATCCAGTCCGTCACCACCGCGCCGCAGGCCAGCTCCGCGGACCGGGAGCAGCGCATGCGGAAGTACCTGATCCAGATGATCATCCGCACCGGCTGCTTCATCGGCGCCTTCTTCGCCGACGGCTGGCTGCAGATCGTGCTGTTCGCAGCCGCCGCCGTCCTGCCCTACGTGGCCGTGGTGGGCAGCAACAACGCCCGGCCCTACTCCCCCGGCACCATGCAGGCTCCGGCCACGCAGGCGACCGCCCTCGCCGCCGAGCCGTCCGAGCCCACCGCGCCGAGTACGGCTCAGGACGTGGTGGTCGGCGAGGTCGTCGAAGACACCCCCGCCCTGCCCGCCGGCTCCTGGCACCGTCCGGAGGACTCCGCCCAGACGAAGGGCCCGGCGGCATGACCGGCGGCTTCGATCTGCTGGGCTCGCTCATGTCCGGGTCCTCCCCGGACGAGGCCGCCCGGGACACGACGACGGCCGCGCACCCGGGTGCCCCCGGCTCCTCCTCCCGTGGCCGGGACGCCGGCGCGGCCGGCTCCGCTGACGGCGCCGACGGCGCCCCGCTGCCCTGCTCCGCCCGCGGCTGCTCCGCGGAGGCCGCGTTCGGCCTGCGCTGGAACAACCCGCGCATCCACACGCCCGAGCGGCGCAAGACGTGGCTGGCTTGCCCCGTCCACCGCGAGCACCTGACCGCCTTCCTGTCCGACCGCGGCTTCCTGCGCGAGACCGTGGACGTGGCCGAGCTGCCCGGCCTGGACTGCCCCGCCGACGCTGCGGCGGGGCGCGCGAGCACCGCGGACCGGACCCCGAGCACCCGAGGAGGGGACGCTGAGTGACCGCCCCCGGCACCGGCGCGGCGCACCGCCAGAGCCCCGACGCGCCGCAGTACGGCGCGCAGCAGCGCACCAAGCTGGACTTCCGCTTCCTGCTGACCGCCCCGTGGATCTTCGGGTTCGTGGTATGCATCCTCTTCGCCTTCGCCTGCCACCACCTGGCGCAGTGGCAGATCGACCGCCGCATCCAGGTGATGAACCAGATCAACCGGGTGCTGGAGAACTACGACGACGCCCCGGTCCCCTTCGCCGACGCCCCTGTGGCCGACTTCCAGGCCGACGACGAGTGGACCCCGGTCACCCTCTCCGGCGAGTACCTCGTCGAGGACACCCTCGTGGTCCGGAACCGGCCACGGGCCGGCCGCCCCGGCTACGAGGTGCTGGTGCCGTTCAAGACCGAGGAGGGGGCCGTCGTCGTGGTGGACCGCGGCTGGCTGCCGATCGGCAACTCCCCCGGCCGCCCGGACAGCATCCCCGCGCCCGCCGAGGGACAGCAGGAGATCGAGGTGCGGCTGCGCCCCGGCGAGCCCACCCTGGACCGTGACGCCCCGGAGGGCCAGGTGGCCTCCATCGACCTGCGGCAGATCGGCCGCGTGACCGGCCTGGAGGTCGCGGACCGCGCCTACGGGGAGATGGTGTCCGAGTCCAACGACCCGGGCGAGCGACCCCGGCCGCTGGTCCAGCCGACCCTGGACGAGGGGCCGCACCTGTCCTACGCCCTGCAGTGGTACCTGTTCGCGCTCATGGGCTTCGGCGTCTGGGGCTACATGGCCTACACCCGCGCCCGCAACGACAGGGACGACCTCGAGGACGCCGCCGAGGCCGGTGACGACGCCGTCATCCCCGCCAAGCACCACCCGCGCCGGCAGCGCGTGAAGCGCCGCCGCTCCGGGCGGATCACGGACGAGGAGGCCGAGGACGCGCTCTTCGACTGAAGGCCCGCCCACCGGGTACGACCGGCGTCACCGGTCGGCGGGCCCGATCAGGCCGGAGCGTCCCCGATGTCGATCAGGCCAACGTGATGAGGTCCCGGTACTCGTCGTTCCACAGGTCCTCCACGGCGTCCGGCAGCAGCACGACCCGTTCCGGGTCGAGGGCCTCCACGGCGCCCTCGTCGTGGGTCACCAGGACGATGGCGCCCTCATAGGTGCGCAGGGCGTTGAGGATCTCCTCGCGGGAGGCCGGATCCAGGTTGTTCGTCGGCTCGTCCAGGAGCAGCACGTTGGCCGAGGACGCCACGAGGGTGGCCAGGGCCAGCCGGGTCTTCTCCCCGCCGGAGAGCACACGGGCCGGCTTGTCCACGTCGTCTCCCTGGAAGAGGAACGAGCCGAGCAGCGTCCGTGCCTGGGTGTCCCCCAGCTGCGGGGCGGCGTGACGCATGTTGTCCAGCACGGTCGCCTCCTGGTCCAGGGTGTCGTGCTCCTGGGCGAAGTAGCCCAGCTTGAGTCCGTGACCCTCCACGACGCGCCCGGAGTCCGGTGCCTCCACCCCGGCCAGCAGACGCAGCAGCGTGGTCTTGCCGGCGCCGTTGTAGCCGAGGATCACCACGCGGGAGCCGCGGTCGATGGCCAGGTCCACTCCGGTGAAGATCTCCAGCGATCCGTAGGACTTGGACAGCGCCTGTGCGGTGAGCGGGGTCTTGCCGCAGGCCTGGGGGGTCGGGAAGCGGATGGCCGCCACCTTGTCCTGCGCACGCTCGCCCTCCACACCGCGCATCAGGCGCTCGGCACGCCGGATCATCTGCTGGGCGGCGACGGCCTTGGTGGCCTTCGCCCGCATCTTCTCCGCCTGCGCCATCAGCGCGGTGGCCTTCTTCTCCGCGTTCGCGAACTCCCTGCGGCGGCGCGCCTCGTCCTGCTGTCGCTGGGCGAGGTAGTTCTTCCACGTCATGTTGTACACGTCCATGGTCTGACGGTTCGCATCCAGGTAGAGCACCTTGTTGACCGTCATCTCCATCAGCTCCACGTCGTGGCTGATCATCAGCAGCCCGCCCTCGAAGGTCTTCAGGTAGTCCCGCAGCCAGACGATCGAGTCGTGGTCCAGGTGGTTGGTCGGCTCGTCCAGCAGCATCGTGTCCGCGTCCGAGAAGAGGATCCGGGCCAGTTCCACGCGGCGGCGCTGGCCGCCGGAGAGAGTGTGCAGCGGCTGGTCCAGCACGCGGTCCGGCAGTCCCAGGTTGGAGGTGATGCGGGCCGCCTCGGACTCGGCCGCGTAGCCGCCGCGGGCGGAGAACTCGGCCTCGAGCCGGGCGTAGCGGGCCATGGCGCGGTCCCGGTCGGCGTCTGCGGCGGCGGCCATCTGCTGCTCGGCCTCGCGCATCCGGCGCAGGGTCTGGTCCAGCTCTCGGGCGGAGAGGATCCGGTCCCGGCCGGACTGGTCCATGTCGTCGACCTTGGGGTCCTGCGGCAGGTAGCCGATGCGGCCCGAGCGGGTCACGGTGCCGTCGGTGGGCTCGGCACGGCCGGCGAGCACCTTCGTCAGGGTCGTCTTGCCCGCGCCGTTGCGGCCGACCAGTCCGACCTTGTCGCCCTTCGCCACCCGGAAGGTGACCTCGTCCATCAGCAGGCGGGCACCGACGCGAAGCTCCAGGTCAGTCACGGTCAGCATGGGGTCTCGGACACTCGTTTCGTCTCGGAGGGCAGGACACAGGCCGGGCCAGTCTAGTGCGTCTACACTCACCGCATGAGCTTCAACGACAATGTCCAGCTGGACCCGGGACGCGCCCGGGACAGCCGTGGACGTTCCGGCGGCCGGGGCGCGGTCCTCGGCGGCGGACGGGTCGGCGGCCGGGGCATCGCCCTCGGCGGCGGCGCGGGCCTGCTCGCCGTGCTGATCTACTTCATCGCCCCCGGATTCGCGGAGCAGGTCGGCATCAACCCGGACGGCACCATCGGCGGCGGCTCCTACCAGCAGCGCGAGATCGGCGAGAGCCAGAACTCCGGCCCGGGGCAGCAGATCGACTCGTGCCGCACCGGCGCGGACGCCAACGAGCGCTCCGACTGCCGTGTCCTGGCCACCACGATCGCCGCGGACACCTTCTGGGAGGAGCATCTGTCCCAGTACCGCGACGTCTCCTTCCGGGAGCCGGGCGTGGAGCTGTTCTCCGGAGGCGTGAACACCGCGTGCGGCTCCGCCTCCTCCGCGATGGGCCCGTTCTACTGCCCCGGCGACGAGTCGATGTACTTCGACACCGACTTCTTCTCCACCCTGCAGACCGACTTCGGCGCCGAGGGCGGCCCGCTGGCCGAGCAGTACATCGTGGCCCACGAGTACGCCCACCACATCCAGCAGGTCATCGGCTGGCTGCGCTACTCCCAGGACGGCCGCACCGGCCCGGACTCGGGCATCGTGCGCGTCGAGCTGCAGGCCGACTGCATGGCCGGCATGTGGGCCGGCTCCGCCGCGCACACCGTGGACCCAGAGTCCGGGGAGACCTTCCTCAAGCCGATCTCCGACGAGCAGCTGCGCCAGGCCCTGGACGCCGCCGCCAGCGTCGGCGACGACCGCATCCAGCAGGCCTCCACCGGCCAGGTCCGCCCCGAGGCCTTCACCCACGGCACCTCGGAGCAGCGCCAGCGCTGGTTCATGCGCGGCTACGAGTCCGGCCGGTCGAACCCGGACATCAACCAGTGCGACACCCTCTCCATCCCGGCAGACCAGCTCTGAGCCGGCCCTGACGAGCCTCGGACGACGACGGCCCGACACCTGCCGCCGGGACGGGACCGAGGTCGCTGTGCCCGCCCGACGACGAGACGGCCCCTCGCCTTCGGCTGGAAGGCGAGGGGCCGTCGTCGTGACGCGGTCACTCAGATGTTGAAGCCCAGGGCGCGCATCTGGTCCTTGCCGTCCTCGGTGATCCGCTCCGGACCCCACGGCGGCATCCAGACCCAGTTCAGGCGCCACTCGTCCACCATCGTGCCGATCGCCCGGGAGACCTGGTCCTCGATCTCGTCGGTGAGCGGGCACGCCGCGGTGGTCAGTGTCATGTCCACGATCAGGGCGCCGTCGTCCGCATAGTGGAGGCCGTACAGCAGACCGAGGTCCACCACGTTCACGCCCAGCTCCGGGTCGATGACGTCCTTGATCGCCTCGCGCACGTCCTCGACGGGAGTACGGTCAGCAGTCATGTCAGGCCCCCGCGGCCACGGCCTGCTCGAAGCGGGCGTAGCCCTCGGCCTCGAGCTGGTCGGCGAGCTCCGGGCCGCCCGACTCCACCACACGGCCGTCGACCATCACGTGCACGTGGTCCGGCTTGATGTAGTTGAGGATGCGGGTGTAGTGGGTGATGAGCAGGGTGCCCATCTCGTTCGCCGCCTGGGCGCGGTTCACGCCCTCGGACACGATGCGCAGGGCGTCCACGTCGAGGCCGGAGTCGGTCTCGTCGAGGACGGCGAACTTCGGCTTGAACAGCTCGAGCTGCAGGATCTCGGCGCGCTTCTTCTCACCGCCGGAGAAGCCCTCGTTCACGTTGCGGTTCATGAAGGCCGGGTCGATCTGCAGGGCCTCGAAGGCACCCTTGACGTCCTTGGTCCAGTGGCGCAGCGACGGGGCCTCGCCGTCCAGGGCGGTCTTGGCGGTGCGCAGGAAGTTCGTCATGGTGACGCCCGGGATCTCGACCGGGTATTGCATGGCCAGGAACAGGCCGGCCTGGGCGCGCTCGTCGACCTCCATCTCCAGGACGTCCTCGCCGTCCAGCGTGATGGAGCCCGAGGTGACCTCGTAGCGCGGGTGGCCGGCGATGGTGGCGGCGAGGGTGGACTTGCCCGAACCGTTCGGGCCCATGATGGCGTGGGTCTCGCCGGTGCTCAGGGTGAGGGTCAGGCCCTTGAGGATCTCCTTGGGGCCGTTCTCGGTCTCGATCTGGACGTGGAGGTCCTTGATCTCCAGGGTTGCCATGTGTGTGTACTCCTGATTCTGAAGAAAGTGTGTGGTGGGGAGGGCTGCCTCAGAGCGAGGCGATCTTGAGCTCGGCCTCCATGACGTCCGTGAGCTCCTGCTCCACGTCTGCCACGCCGACCTTCTGGATGATCTCGTTCAGGAAGCCGCGCACGATGAGCTTGCGGGCCTCGTCCTCGCCGATGCCGCGGGCCATGAGGTAGAACAGCTGCGTCTCGTCGAAGCGGCCGGTGGCGGAGGCGTGGCCGGCGCCCTCGATGACGCCGGTCTCGATCTCCAGGTTCGGCACCGAGTCGGCGCGGGCGCCGTCGGTCAGCAGCAGGTTCTGGTTCTTCTCATAGGTGTCCGTGCCCTCGGCCTCGGCGCGGATCAGCACGTCGCCGACCCACACGGTGTGGGCGTCCTGGCCCTGCAGCGCTCCCTTGTAGAGCACGTTGGAGACGCAGTTCGGACGGTTGTGGTCCACGAACAGACGCTGCTCGAGGTGCTGGCCGGCGTCCGCGTAGTAGAGGCCGTAGAGCTCGGCCTCGCCGCGCTCGTCGGCGAAACGGGCGGTCGGGGTCAGGCGCACCAGGTCGCCGCCGTAGGTCACCGCGACGTGCTTGAAGTGCGCGCCGGTGTCCACCGAGGCCTGCTGGGAGGACACGTGCACGGAGCCGGCGTCCCAGGCCTGGATGGAGGTGACGTTCAGTGCCGCATCGCGGGCCAGCTCGAACTCGACGTTCTGGGCCAGCACGGCGGAGCCCTTGTGGGTGATCACCACGTCGGCACGGCGGTTCGCCTCCACGACCACCTTGAGGTGGGAGGCGGCGGCCTCGGTGCCGGTGCCGACCACGTCGATGCGCACCGGGGCGGAGACCTCGCCGGAGACGGTCACGACGGTGGCCTCGGAGAACGAGTTCCACGCGGCGGCGGAGACCCGGTCCTCCGGGGTGTGGACGGTGCCCAGACGGGAGTCGTCGCGGGAGACGGTCTCCACGCGGACGCCCTCCAGCTCGGAGACGGTCACGGACGGGGCGGCACCGGTGAGGCGGCCCTCATCGCCGTCCGGCAGGTGCAGGCCCTGCAGGCGCTTGAGCGGGGTGAAGCGCCAGTCCTCCTCGCGGCCGGTGAGCACCGGGAAGGCGGAGAGCTCGCGGGACACCGGGCGGGAGCCGCGGGAGTCCACACCCTGGGTGGCACGACGGGCCGGGGCGGCCGTGGCCTGGGTGACGGTGAGCTTCTCGCCCTCCTCGCCCATGCCCGGGATCAGCGGCGACTCGGCGCCGAGGGTGGTGTTGTCGGTCGTGGTCATGGCTCAGCCCACCGATCCTTCCATCTGCAGCTCGATCAGCTTGTTCAGCTCGAGGGCGTACTCCATGGGCAGTTCGCGCGCGATCGGCTCGATGAAGCCGCGCACGATCATCGCCATGGCCTCGTCCTCGGAGAGGCCGCGGCTCATCAGGTAGAAGAGCTGCTCCTCGGAGACGCGGGAGACGGTGGCCTCGTGGCCGAGGGTGACGTCGTCCTCGCGGATGTCGATGTACGGGTACGTGTCCGAGCGGGAGATCGTGTCCACCAGCAGGGCGTCGCAGACGACCGAGTTGGCGGAGCTCGTCGCCCCCTCGTTGACCTGGACGAGGCCGCGGTAGGCCGCGCGGCCGCCGTTGCGGGCCACGGACTTGGACACGATGGCGCTGGAGGTGTGCGGGGCCATGTGGACCATCTTGGAACCGGTGTCCTGGTGCTGGTCCTTGCCGGCGAAGGCGACCGAGAGGGTCTCGCCGGTGGCGTGCTCGCCCGTGAGGTACACGGCCGGATACTTCATGGTCACCTTGGAGCCGATGTTGCCGTCGATCCACTCCATGGTGCCGCCGGCCTCGACGACGGCACGCTTGGTCACCAGGTTGTACACGTTGGTGGACCAGTTCTGGATGGTGGTGTAGCGGACGCGGGCGTTCTTCTTCACCACGATCTCCACGACCGCCGAGTGCAGCGAGTCGGAGTTGTAGATCGGCGCGGTGCAGCCCTCGATGTAGTGCACGTACGAGTCCTCGTCCGCGATGATCAGGGTGCGCTCGAACTGGCCCATGTTCTCCGTGTTGATGCGGAAGTAGGCCTGCAGCGGGATCTCCACGTGGACGCCCTTGGGGACGTACACGAAGGAGCCGCCGGACCACACGGCGGTGTTCAGGGAGGCGAACTTGTTGTCGCCCACCGGGATCACGGAGCCGAAGAACTCCTCGAAGATCTCCGGGTGCTCCTTCAGACCGGTGTCCGTGTCCAGGAAGATGACGCCCTGCTCCTCCAGGTCCTCACGGATCTGGTGGTAGACGACCTCGGACTCGTACTGGGCGGCGACGCCGGCGACCAGGCGGTCGCGCTCGGCCTCCGGGATGCCCAGGCGCTCGTAGGTGTTGCGGATGTCCTCCGGCAGGTCCTCCCAGGTCTTCGCCTGGCCTTCGGTGGACCGCACGAAGTACTTGATCTGGTCGAAGTCGATGCCGCTCAGGTCCGGGCCCCAGGCGGGCATCGGCTTGCGGTCGAAGTACTTCAGGCCCTTGAGGCGGGTCTTGAGCATCCACTCCGGCTCGTCCTTCTTGCCGGAGATGTCGCGCACGACCTCCTCGTTCAGGCCGCGACGGGCGGCCTCGCCCGCGGCGTCGGCGTCGTGCCAGCCGTACTGGTACGCGCCGATGGCGTTCAGCTCGGGGTTCTTCTCGAGGACCTCTTGGATCACACCGGGGTCGGTGGTCTCCGAGACGTCCTTCTGGAGGATCTGATCGGTCATCTCAGCCTCTCCTCGTCTTCTTCTCGGGTCAGTCGTGGGCGGGGGCGGTCAGGTGGCGGCCGGTGGGCACGTGCGTGGTGCACACGTGGCCGCCGGTCGCGAGGGTGGACAGGCGCCGGACGTCCACGTCGACCAGGCGCGCGAACAGCGCGGTCTCCTCGTCGCAGAACTCCGGGAACCGGGTGGGCAGGCCCTGCAGGGGACAGTGTCCCTGGCAGACCTGTGCGGCGCGCAGGGTGGGTGCCATGCCCTCGCCCACATGGCGCAGCGAGCTGGCGTAGCCGAGCCCGTCCAGCACCCGGGTCAGGATCTCGGTGCGCTCACCCAGGTCCGGGTCCCGGTCCCCGACGGCGGCGAGGAAGCGCTCCTCGACGTCAGCGAAGGACCGGCGGGCCACGGCACGCAGCTCCTCTTCCCCGCCGAGCTCAGCCAGACGCGCGAGGGCGTCGGTGGCGACGGCGAGATGGGCGTCCGCCAGCCTGGTCTGGGCCCGCTCGGTGACGACGTAGCGCCGCGAGGGACGCCCGGCGCCCCGGGAGGGCTTGACCAGCTTGACCTCGACCAGGCCCTCGGTCTCGAGGGCGTCGAGGTGGCGTCGGACCGCGGCGGCGGTCAGCTCGAGCTCACGCCCGATCTCGGCCGCACTGACCGGTCCGCGGGTGAGCACGAGCTGCAGGACACGCTCACGCGTGCCTTCCGCCGGAAACGGTCCCGGCATGGGGGCAGACTCGTCCGAATACACAAGTCCATAGTGGCCTATTCGACGGGGGTCTCCCAAGTAAGGAGCGCCTATCCCCTCGGCGGGGCGGTGTGGCGGCCCGTGGCGGGGTCGACCGGACGGCGGCGGGGAGTGAGCGCGCCGGGCGTCGGTGAGTGAGCGCGCCGGTCGGCGGGGCCTTCGTGAGACCTGCCACACCAGCAGCCCACACCCGCCCGCGCGGGAGGGTGAACGTAGACTGGGTGGGTGCCCTCTGTCGCCCTGACCTCGGACGTCCCCTCAGCCGAGCCCGCCCTGCGCCTGCACGACGTGCAGCGCACGCTGGGCCGCGGCCGGCGTCGGACCGCTGTGCTCCACGGCGTCGACCTCACCGCGCGCCGAGGCACGGTCACCGTGCTGCTGGGACCCAACGGTGCCGGGAAGTCGACCACCCTGGCGATCTGCCACGGCACCGACCGGCCCGACGGCGGCACCGTCCGGGTCTTCGGCCGTGACCCCTGGCGGGCGGGAGCCGACCTGCGCGCACGGGTGGGCGTGATGTGGCAGGACGGCGGGCTGCCGCCGTCGCTGTCCGCGCGACGGTTCGTGGAGCATGTCGGCAGGCTCCACCGGGACCCGATCCCGGCCCGCGACCTCTTCGAGCGCCTCGACCTCACCTCCTGTGCCGACCGCGGCATCCGCCGCCTCTCCGGCGGCCAACGCCAGCGTGTGGCCCTCGCCGCCGCCCTGATCGGCCGGCCGGATCTGCTGTTCCTGGACGAGCCCACCGCCGGCCTCGACCCGCAGACCCGTCCGCTCGTGCTGGACGTGGTGCGCGAGCAGACCGAGCGTGGTGCCGCCGTCGTGCTCACCACCCACCTGCTGGACGATGCCGAACGCCTGGCCGACGACGTCGCCATCCTCGCCGACGGCCGGATCGTCCGCCGTGGCACGCTCGCGGAGCTCACCCGCATCGGCGCCGGTGACGTGGTGGACGTGGACTTCGGCGACGCGGACCCGCGCACCGTGGCCGCCTGGGCCGAGGACCCGCACGCCGCGGTCCAGGTGCGCCTGGGGCAGGACGGGACCACCGCCCGGGTGGTTGGTGTGGACTCCCCCGCCGCCATGGCCGCCGTGGCCGCCGGATGGGCCAGTCACGACCTGTTCCCGCGCCGCTGGGACCGCGCCTCCCAGCGCCTGGAGGCCGTCCTCGAGGAGGTCAGCCGATGAGCGCCCCCGCCCGTGACCGCCTCAGGCACGACGACGGTCCCGTCGCCTTCTCGTCGACGGCCGCCCCCGCCTCGCTGCCGGCCCGCATCCTCGCCCAGGCACGCCTGGAGGCCAGGACGGCGCTGCGCAACGGCGAGCAGCTCCTGGTCACGCTCGTGCTGCCGCTGCTGGCCCTGCTCGGCGTCCACGTCACCGGCCTGCTGGACACCCCGGGGCGCAGCGGCGTGGACGTCGCCGCCCCGGGTGTGCTGGCGCTGGCCGTCATGAGCTCGGCCTTCACCTCGACGGCGATCGCCACCGGCTTCGAGCGCCGCTACGACGTGCTCGCCGCCCTGGCCACCACCCCGCTGGGCACCGCCGGGCTCGTGCTCGGCAAGGCGCTGGCCGTGCTGGCCCAGCTGGCGGTGCAGGTCGTCGTGATCGGCGGCGTGGCGCTGGCCCTGGGCTGGTCGCCCGCGCTGTCCGGCATTCTCCCCGGCCTGGTGACCGTCGGCACCGGCGCCGTGGCATTCACCGCTCTGGCCCTGCTGCTGGCGGGAACGGCGCGCCCCGAGGCGACCCTGGCCGCGGCGAACCTGCTCTGGGTGCTCTTCGGCGCCCTCGGCGGCACCGTCTTCCCGCCGCGATGGGACTGGATCGGGCTGCTGCCCTCCGGCGCCCTCGGCGAGGGCCTGCGCACGGCGTTCATCGACGGCACCTGGGACCTCGGCGCCCTCGCCGTCCTGCTCGTCTGGTCCGCGGCCGGCGTGCTGCTGTGCCTAAGACTCTTCCGCTGGCGCCCCTGACGACGGCGCCCCCAACGAACAGACCACCGCGGCGTGCACGAGCGCCGCACCCGAGACGAAAGGACGGCAGACGTGACCGTCACCGACCGCCCCGCCGCACCGCTCCACGGTGCCGAGCTCGCCACCGGACCCGACTGGCTGCCCACGGCGATCACCAAGGGCACGGTCGTACTGGCCGTGGCCAACCTGGCCGCGAACATGGGCATCGTGCTCACCGGCGGCGCCGTCCGCCTCACCGGCTCGGGGCTGGGCTGCCCCACATGGCCGAAGTGCACCCCCGAGTCGCTCGTGAACACCGCGGAGATGGGCATCCACGGCGTCATCGAGTTCGGCAACCGCACCCTGACCGGCGTCCTCGGGATCCTCGCGCTTCTGCTGGTCGCCTGGGTGTGGCGGCTGCGGCAGAGCCACCGTGAGGTCTTCCTGCTCTCCGTGGGCATCCTCGCGGGCGTGGTGTTCCAGGCCGTGTTGGGCGGCATCACCGTGCTGACCCAGCTCAACCCGTGGATCGTGGGCGGCCACTTCATCGTCTCCGGCATCATGATCGCGATCGCCGCGATGCTGTGCCAGCGCGTCCGCGACGAGCACCGGCACGGCGCCGGGTACGCGTTGGTGGACGGCACCACCACCTCCGCCACACGCCGCGGCGCCTGGGCGATCCTCGCCCTCTCCGTGCTCATGGTCGTCCTCGGCACTGTGGTCACGGGCACCGGCCCGCACTCCGGGGACCCGGACGCCGTGCGACACGGATTCGACGCCCTCGTCGTGACCCGCTTCCACGCGCTGCCGGTCTACCCGCTGGTGTTCGCCTGCGTCGTCACCGCCGTGCTCGTCCTCAAGACCGCGGGCGCCTCCCAGGCCCAGCGCACCACGATCCTGATGGTGCTCGGCGTCATCGTCTACCAGGGCGCTGTCGGGTACTGGCAGCACCTGACCGGACTGCCCGAAGGCGTCGTGATCCTGCACCTGCTCGGCTCCGTGCTGACCATCGGCACCGTCGTCTCCTTCTGGCAGCGCCAGACCAGCCGCTACGTCACCCCGGGCACTTCGCGCCCCTGAGGCCGGCGCTCCGACCTCCGCAGGACGGCCTCTCACCCACACCGGTGAGGGGCCGTCCCGCGTCCGGGGGTCCGCGTCCGGAGGCTGACCGCCGTCCCAGTCACATATACACATCTCCGAGCCCACGAGACCGGAGCCTAGC
>NZ_FUKP01000008.1:0-30369 GCF_900163825.1 Micrococcus lylae
GTCACGTCCGTGGGTGCGCCAGCCGCCCCCGTCTGGGATCTTCCCGATCTTCTTCACATCCAGGTGCACCATGTGCCCCGGCCCTCTCGCGGTGATCTTCTGGGGTCGTTGGCGCAGGTCTTCTCCGGCCGGGGTCAGGTCCCGTAGGCGGGAGATCCCGAGCCGGTGCAGCCACCGTCCCACGGTACGAAGACACACCCGGTGGCCTTCGGAGGCGAGGTGGTGATGGATGCGCCGTGCGGACCACTTGCGCTCCCGCCGCAGGGCGTGGATCTGGGCGACCAGGACCGGATCGAGCTGGGCAGGTGAACGGTGCGGCCGGCTGGGCAGGTCCTGAAGTCCTGCCTCGCCCTGAGCCTTGTAGCGGGCCACCCAGGTGGCCACTGTGGGCCGTGAGACCCGGAACTCGGCGGCCACGTGTGCCTGCGGGATCCGGTCGTTCAGGTGGCGGTGGACCATCCTGAGACGGCCAGTGGGGGTCAGGGGTGCGTTAGCGTGAGTCATGAGCGGGTCTCTTCTGGCAGGTGGGTTGTTGAGGAACTTCCATCCTGCGGGAGAGGCCCACTCGTCTCATCTCAGCCCGTACCCCGTGGCAAGAACCTCATGACCCACAACATCTAGCCGGGGGCGTGAGGCCGGGTGGGTGCCGGTGTCTGCCCTCTGCTGCTGATAATCGACGGTTCGTCACGAGATCGAGGAGATTCTCCGCGATCCCCTGACCAACCGTCGATTATCCGGCCCACCGCAGCCGCCACGACACCGGTGCAACCCGCCCGTGCATCGAGCCGACTGCCGGCGGGAGTTGTCCACAGCCGATCGGAGTCGTCCATCCGGATCCCGCAGGCTGGGCACATGGACGACGTTCTCGAACAACGGACCGCTCGGCTTCGGTCGGAGGGTCTCCTCATTCCCGGACAGGGGCCGCTGCTCCGGCTGGCGGACGGAGCGCCCAAGTCGGCCGCGAACCTGCTCGGCAAGCTGTGGACGACCGGGCGCGTCGCCCGGCTCTGCCCCGGGGTCTACATCGGTCTCGAGCGCTGGGCCGCCATGGCGCCATGGGACCGATACACCGCGGCGTGCGCGGCCTATGCGCTCACTCATCCGGCGGCCCGGTTCACCGGTGTGACAGCGGCCCACCTGCACGGCCTCCCGCTCGCGGAGACGCCACGCGAGATCTGGCTTCGATCCCGCGTGCCCGGGCACCGTGCCAAGCGGGCGATGACCGCCTCGCCCTTCTCAGACGCCGCTCGAGGACGGAACCGGCAGAAGCTGTGGGCGCTGCCCGTGGTGCGCTGGACCTGGAACGGCGTCGAGGCCCCGGTCGAAGAGAAGCCGCGGCGCTGGCGTGGCCGGCTTGCGTTGGCTGCCATCGGGTGGACCGCCTGGCCGGCGGCGCCCCTGGCACCGGCCACGGTCGAGGCGCAGCTGAAGGACGGTACGCCGCTCGGTGCTGTCACGGTCGATCCGCTGCCGACGCTGCAGCTTCTCCTGGGGTCCACCCTTCCGTTCCGAGAGGCCGTCGTCGCCCTGGATGGGCTTCACCGCCGTCTGCCCGGTCCCTCTCAGACGTGGGCGGAGAACCATGCCCACAGGCTCAGAAGCAGGGCTGCGACGCAGAGGTTCACCCGGGCCTGGTCCTTCTCGGACGCCCGTGCGGAGTCGGCCGGATAGTCCCTCGCCCGGGCACTCATCCACGAACTGGGGTTCGTGGCGCCGCAGCTCCAGCGGCGCTTCTTCGCGCCGGACGGGCGGGAGGTCGCGCGAACCGACTTCTGGTGGGAGGACGTCCGGGTCGCCGGCGAGTTCGACGGGATCGGCAAGTATGACGTGGACCTCCACGCGGACCCCCGAGACAGGAGGAGTTCCATCAACAGAGAGAAGCAACGGGACGTGGAGCTTCGGAGGGTTTGCCGCGACGTCACGCACTGGACGTGGGCTGACCTGAAGGACCCGCGGCGTCTGGAGGCTGAGCTGCTGCGTGTCGGAGTGCCGCGCAGGCAGGCGTGACGACGCCGCCCGGGTTCCGCGGTGAGCGTGCGCGGGCAGCCCCCGCCAGGATCGACGGTTTGTCATGGGATCGCGGAGAATCTCTGCGATCCCATGACGAACCGTCGATTATCAGCACTGGGGAGCAATGCGGGAGCAACGCGGGAGCACGCCCCTCCCCACTCACCCCAACCTGCGGGCCAGCACCTCGGCGGCGTCGTCGATGAGGGCGCGGAACAGGGCGTCGTCGCGGTGCTCGAGCCAGCCGACGGCCGCCCCGAACAGCCCGGACAGCGCCTGCTCGGCCACCAGGGCGACGTCCGCGTCCCAGGCCAGGCCGGTCCGCGCGGCCATGTCCTCCAGCAGCTGCGCCACCACGGCGCGATACTCGCCCTGGCTCTGCCCGGACAGCGCACGCAGCTCCGGATCCCGCGCCGCCATCAGGGACAGCTCGAAATACGCGGTCTCGGTGTCCGGGTCCGCCATCACCGAGTCCGCATATGCCGTGAACACCTCGGCCACCGCGTGCCGCACGTCCTGTGCCGAGGAGATCTCGCGCTCCCGCTGCGCCGCGGCCAGGTCGCTGAGGTGGCTGATGTCCAGCCGCATGACCTCGCGCAGCAGCTCGTTCTTCGAGGAGAACGCATAGTGCACGGTGCCGTGCGGCATGCCGGCCTCCTTGGCCACAGCGCGGGTGGTCAGGGCCCAGGCGCCGTCGCGCGCCATCACCCGCACGGCGGTCTCGGTCAGCTCCCGACGCCGCTGCTCCAGGGGGACGTGGGTGCGCTTCTCAGCCACGGGTCTGCTCCTTCCCGACGGCGGCGCCAGCCTCGTCCTGCACCGCACCGCAGGTGCCGCCCGGCCGGTCCCCGACGACGGCTCGTGCCTGCGCCTGTCCCTCGCCTCGCGCGGAGGTCGGCTCGGCGGCGCCCCGGCGCACCTCGTCCGCCTCGACCCGGCGCACCTCGTCCGCCTCGACCCGCCGCATCTGCGCGGTGTCCCGTGCGGCCGCGGCCTCGGCGATGAACTGCCGGGCGGCGGCCGGCTGCCCCTGTCTGCCCTCCGAGCGCAGGCCGTGCCAGGCCAGCAGCAGGGTGAGCGCGGCCGTGCCGATGCCGATCGCGGCGACGAGGTCCATGCCGGCCATGAACGCGCCGTCGGCGATCTCGAGGAGGCGGGTGCCGCCGTCGGGAAGGGTCTCGGCGATCCGGTGGGCGGCGGCGAGCGTCTGGGAGGCGGCGTCCGCGGAGGCCGCGTCCATGCCGGGCAGGTCCGCGGTCTCGCGCACCTGCGCCGCATAGAGGGCCATGCCGGCGGTGCCCAGCACCGCGGTTCCCATGGCACCGCCGAACTCATAGCCGGTCTCGGAGATCGCGGCGGCCGCGCCGGCGCGCTCGGGTGGGGCTGCGGTGAGGATGACGTCGTTGGTGAGGGTCTCGGCCAGGCCCACGCCGAGGCCGAACAGGCAGGACAGCAGCGTGAACAGGAGCATGGTCTCGTCCCCGTGCATCTGTGTGCCCGCCCCGAAGCCGCAGATCACCAACCCCAGACCGACCATGATCACGGTGCGCACGGAGACGGTCTTCGCCAGGGCAGGGGCGAGCAGGGTGCCCACCACGGAGGCCGCCGCCAGCGGAAGCATCCACAGGCCGGCCGCAGCCGAGCCCATGCCCTCCACCAGCATCAGGTACTGGGGGAGGAAGAACATCAGGCCCATCAAGGCGAACATGGAGATCACGTTGATGGACACCGCGGAGGTGAAGGCGATGTTCCCGAACAGGGACACGTCGATCATCGGGTTCGCCAGGCGCCGCTGCCGCAGGATGAACCAGGTCAGTGCCGCGCCGCCGGCCGCCAGGCCCACCAGCACGGTCCAGTCCGGGGACTTCGCCGCGGTCTTCAGGGCGTAGACGACGCCGATCAGGCCCACGATGGACAGCAGTGCGGACAGCGGGTCGAAGGGGCCCGGGTGTGGGTCCTTGGACTCCGGCAGCAGGAACGGGGCGAGCAGCAGGAACGCCGCCATGACCGGGACGTTCATGAGGAACACCGAGCCCCACCAGAAGTGCTCGAGCAGCGCACCGCCCACCACGGGGCCGAGCGCGGCTCCGCCGGAGAATGCGGTGGCCCACACGGCGATCGCGGTGCGGCGCTCAGTGCGGTCCGGGAAGATCGTGCGGATCAGGCCGAGGGTGGAGGGCATGAGGGTGGCGCCGCCGATGCCGAGCAGGGCGCGGGCGAGGATCAGCATCTCCGGGGTGGTGGCGAACGCCGCCACCAGGGAGGCGGCGCCGAACAGCGGGGCGCCGATGAGCAGCAGACGCCGGCGCCCGATCCGGTCGCCGAGGGACCCCATGAAGATCAGCAGTCCGGCCAGCAGGAACGAGTAGAGGTCGATGATCCACAGCAGCTGGGTGGAGCTCGGCTGCAGGTCGGCCGACAGAGACGGCACGGCGATGCCGAGCACGGACATGTCGATGGAGATCAGCAGCACGGGCAGGACCAGCACGGCCATCGCGGTCCAGCGGCGGAGTGCGGACACAGGGCACCTCACGGGGAAGTTCGGGTTAGGACGCGGACCATCCTGACACAGAGTTGGCCGGGCGGCCAAGTCCTTTTGGCCATCTGGCCGAAAGTGTGGTGGGCGGCGCCTGCGGCCGGTGCCCCGTCGGTGCGTGCTCAGGCGGATGGGCGCGGGCCGGGGGCCTGCTCGGCGTCCTTCGTCTGTCCCCGGGCGAACCGCTCCGCCCTCGGCGGAGGAGCCTGCTCGGACGCCTCGCCCGGGCCTAGCCTGGTGCCATGATCACTGCACGTCGCCCGAAGGGTGCCCGCCCGCCGGCCTCCGCCACGGACCGCGCTCGGCGTCCCCGCATCAGCCCGCTCCTGCCGACCATGGCCCTCGCCCTGGCCGGCGTCATCGGTGCCGCGATCCGCGGTTCGAAGAACAACTCCGCCCCGACCGCCCGCGAGCGCCGTCAGGCCGGCCGTGGCGGGAAGGCGTGAGCGCCGAGGCCTGCCCCTGCGGGCTCGGCCTGCCCTACGCCGAGTGCTGCGGGAGGGCGCACCAGCGCTTCGCGGCCACCGGAGAGCTGACCGCACCCACCGCCGAGGCCCTCATGCGCTCGCGCTTCGCCGCGTTCGCCCGCCTCGGCGAGGCGGATCCGAACCACGACGACGGCGCGGCGGAGTCTGCCGCGATGGTCGCCTATCTGCGGGCCACCTGGGCCGCCGAGCATCGCCCCTCCGCCGCGGACCTCACCCCGACGCCGGCGGAGCCGGCGGCGCGCTTCACGCGCCTGGCCGTGCTCTCCACCCAGGACGGCGGGCCGTTCCAGGACCGCGGTGTGGTCGAGTTCGTGGCGGTCGGCGAGGGCGAGGGCGGCCGGTTCCGCCTGCACGAGACCAGCCGCTTCCGCCGTGAGGGCGGGGCCTGGGTCTACGTCGACGGCGAGGTGCGCTGACCGGAGGGCGTCGGTCTGCCTCGGGGTGGGCCGGCATCTGACGCCGGCACGTCTCGAATGCGTGCGTCGGCCCGGTCCCGACCTCAGAGGAAGAGGCCGGAGAGGGCCGAGAGGACCAGCGCGGCCAGGCAGAGGACCGCCACGATCGTGACGATCGGCTTCGGACGGCGCGGGGCGTCGTCCTCCTCGAATCCGTGGTGGCGCAGCTCCGGGGGCATCTCGCCCATGGCGGGTCTCCTCATTCCTCGTCCGGGGTGAAACAGGTCCTCGATCCGCCGCTCGAACACCGCGGCGAGGCGGAAGGCGAGCGGGAGCGAGGGGTCGTAGCGGCCCTTCTCCAAGGAGATCACGGTCTGGCGGCAGACGCGATCGCGTCAGGAGGAAACCATGAGGTGGGCCGCTGAAGGCTATGCAGCCGAGGTTGCAGGCACGGCGAGGCCCCCGCACCGCCGCCGGGAAGGCGGAGGTGCGGGGGCCGTCGTCGTGAAGGGGGAGACGCTCCCCCGTCAGCAGAGGATCAGCGGTTCAGGAAGTCCTCGACCGAGGGAACCACCGCACGGGAGTCAAGCAGCTCGCGCTGCATGGCGGCCTCGGTGATGCGGTTGGCGGCCTTGACGGCCTCGGTGCGCATCGTGATCTTGATGTCGTTCTTGTGGGTCGGGGTGCCGGCCACCTGGTGGGCCTCGGTGTCCATCGGCAGCGGCAGGGCCTCGCAGAGCGTGTACTCGTCCGGCATCTCACCGGTCAGGAAGTACTCGCGCACCGGGGCGTCCACACATTCGGAACCGTACGGGAAGACGCCGTGCGAGCCCTCGTTGTCCACGGAGATCAGCGAGGTGTTGCGCAGTACGCCGGCAGCACGGTGGCTGCCCTCATACGGGGTGGCGGCGTCCAGCTCCGTCTGGATGATGACGGCGTCCTGGGCCTTGGCACCACCCGGCTGCTTCGGCATGGAGGTCTGGGCGGGCCAGTACATGCACTCGGACGGGCCCATCATGACGCCGATCCACGGGGCCTTGCGGATCAGGTCCTTGACCCACGAGGTCCAGTAGCCCTTCGACTGGTTCCACTGGCCGTCCTGGCAGCGGATGGCGGAGAAGGTGCCGGAGAAGGTCACCTGATCGCCGGTCTTCACGGCCTCGGCGATGCGGCCGCGGTTCTCCACGGACTCCATGCCCCGGGCGGCGAAGCGGTCGAAGGCCGCCACCTGGTCGGCCGGCATCTCCGCGCGCGCCCGGGCGACGACCTCCTCGAGCTGGGCCTTCGCCTCCTCCGGGGTCTCCGCCTCGGCCTCCTCTGCAGAGATCTTCAGGAACATGCGGATCATCACGCCGGCGAACGGGTAGTCGGCGGTGTTGTACATCGCCGGGAGGATGAACGAGCCGGCGACCATCTGGCCGAGCATCGAGCGGGTGCCGCCGGCGGCCTCCCACTGCTCGCGGATCTCCATCGCGTCGGTGCCCAGGCCGAACTCGTCGTCATGGCGGGCCACCCACGGGAGCATCATGTCCTGGAACTGGCGGTCACGGGAACGCGGTTGCAGGTCCCAGGTGGTCTGGAGGCCGTCACGGGAGACGTCCACGGCGGAGTCCAGCAGGAAGCGGTGGGCGCGCTGCGGGAACTCGCGCTGGTACCAGGAGCCCAGCCAGGTGCCGTAGGAGTAGCCGATGTAGGACAGCTGCTCCTCGCCGAACAGGGCGCGGATGAAGTCCATGTCATACACGGTCTGCTCGGTGGTGATGTACGGGGTGAGCGGGTTCTCGAGGCAGGCCTCGGTCTGAGCCTTCTGGTCCTCCCAGATGTCCGCGTCCGGGTCCGGGGTGTACGTGCACTCCAGCGGAGTGGACTCGCCCACGCCTCGCGGATCGAAGCCGATGAAGTCGTAGGACTCCGCCAGCTCGGGGGCGCGTTCGGCCATGGCCGGACCCCAGGGCAGGCCGGAGCCGCCCGGGCCGCCCGGGTTCACGAGGGCGATGCCCTGGCGGTTCGGGTTGCCCTTCGAGGTCTCGGTCTTGGCGACCCGCAGGGTGATGGTGTTGCCGTCGGTCGGGTTGTGCCAGTCCCGCGGCACGGTCACGTCCGCGCAGGCGGTGCCCGGGATGGCGCCGAAGCGCTCGTTGAGGGACTCCGAGCCGAAGTCGCAGTCCTCCCAGTTCAGCTCTTGGTCCAGCAGGTGCGCGCCGAGGACGCCGGCGTCGTTCACCTGGTTGCCCTTGCCGTTGTTGCCGTTGCCGGGTGCGGCGCTCGCCGGGGCGACGCCTCCCAGGCCCAGGGCGGCGACTGCCGCCACGGCCGCCGAGATCTTCATGTAGCGCGACTTCTTCAGGCTCATGCCCATCGTCCTCATCTGTCGTGTTGTGTTGCCGGGAGTGACACAGGCTTCCCCTCAGACAGTCTGTGTGTGCGCCACATTACAGATCGACGCGAACTGAATGTGGTGGGAATCACTCCGGGGTCATGGTTCCACGGTGCCAGTGCATGGATATTCGACGCCTGACCAGGGCTGTCCGGGCGGTGTGCAACCAGCCGGAGGGCGGTGTGCAACCAGCCGGTCACAGTGTGTCGCGGGGTGCACAGCCGTCGTCAGGCCAGGCGCGAGGTCGCCTCCAGCAGCCGTGCCCGCAGAGCCTGGCCGCGGACTGCGAACTCGCGCTGGCGTCGCGCGTACTCGGCCCGGCCCGCGGGCGTCTCGATGCGGATCGGCTCGAAGCCCCAGTCCACGAGGTCGTAGGGCGAGGCCTTCATGTCCATCTCCCGGATCTCCCAGGCCAGCTCGAAGCAGTCCGCCGCGAGCTCCGAGGGGACCGCCGGCGTGAGCTTGCCGGCCCACTTGTGGAGGTCCATGTTGCCGTGCAGGCATCCGGGCTGCTCCATGTCCCGCATCGTCTGGCGGGTCGGCTGCTCCTCGTTCAGGGCGCGGGCCTCGGGGGCGAAGAAGCGGAAGGCGTCGAAGTGCGTGCAGCGGATCCGCTGGCCCTCCACCACGGCGTTCGTACCCTTGGCGCCGAGGCGCAGGGGCACGGTCGAGTGGCGCACCCCGTGGACCTCGGAGCGATAGGCCATGGCCCACTCGTGGAGGCCGAAGCAGCCGAGGCGGGCCTGGCGGCCGGCGGTACGGCCGAGCAGGTCACGGATGAAGGCGATCCCCGTGGCACGGTCCGCGGCGAAGGTCTCCTGGTCCACGGTCCAGCCGCCCTCCGGGGCGTCAGGGTGCTCGCCGGGGGCGACGCGGCGGTAGTGCGTCCAGCTGTGCCGCGGGGCCTGCGCGAACTCCTCGGCCTCGGCCGCCGCGGCCGAGCCGGCCGAGTCGTCGGCGAGGATGACGCCCAGCCCCGGGTGCCAGCGCTGCAGTGAGCCTGCGGACTGGCTGTAGTACGTGAAGAGGAAGTCGTACACGGGGTGGCGCAGGCCGTCGTCGTGCAGTGCCATGAGCGGATCGGTGCGCTCGGCGATGCGGGCCCGATGCGCCCGGGCAGCGGCGCGCCACTGGGTGGCGGGCAGGACGACGTCGGCCTGCTGGGGTGTGGCAGGGCGGCGGTGGAGGTCAGAGGGGGAGTGCATGACTCCGCCCATTCTTCCCGAATCGCGGGTCCGAGCCGGCTCTCTCCGGACGCCCGGCCCCCGTTGCGTGGCGCGTTCAGATCACATTCAGGTAACGGTCCTGATGTCCAGGGCTTACCCAGGTTAGATTTGCACTCGCGTGTATGGCCTGGATCACGCCCTGAGGGGAAACAAGGGCGCCAGTCGCCGCACCCGCACCGCCCGCCCGGTCCCGGGTGGGGAATCCACATCATTGGTGAGGAAAGGCGAGGTTATGTCTGATAACCCCCAGCGCACCCGGAGGTTCCGGGCCCTGGCCGCCGCCGTCGCCGGTGCCGGCCTGGTCGTGGCGCCCATCGCGGGCGCTCCGGCCATGGCGGCCCCGAACGACGTGCAGGCCAGCTCGACCACCGGCGTGCCGACGATCTCGGACAAGTACGAGGCCGGTCGTTACTTCGTGGTCCTCAAGGACCAGCCCTCGGTGACCTACACCGGCGGCACCGCCGGCTTCGAGGCCACCGCCACGGGCAAGGGCAAGCCGTTCGACGCGAACCGCCCGTCCGTGGCCAAGTACGAGCAGCACCTGGCCATGCGTCAGGAGGCCGTCGCCAAGGGCGCCGGCGTCAAGACGCAGATGAAGTTCAAGCGTGCGCTCAACGCGTTCGTCGCCGAGCTGACCCCGGCCCAGGCCATGCAGCTGGCGAAGGACGACCGCGTCCTCGGCATCGCCAAGGACGAGCAGAACGCTCCGGACTACTCGTCCACCGAGTTCCTGGGCCTGCCCGGTTCCAAGGGCGCCTGGAACAGCACCTACGGCGGTGCGGCGCAGGCCGGCAAGGGCGTCGTGGTCGGCGTCATCGACTCCGGCATCTACCCGGACCAGCCGTTCGTGTCCGGCGAGCCGGTCAAGCCGCTGTCCGGCACCCCGAAGGTCGGCGAGCCGTACAAGACGGCCGACGGGCGCACCGCCATGCTCAAGGCCGACGGCACCACCGCCTACGCCGACTGTGAGACCGGCCCGGACTTCCCCGCCGAGTCCTGCAACGACAAGATCCTGGGCGCCTACGCGTTCTCCGAGGACTTCGAGGCCTTCGTGCCCGCCGAGAACCGTCACCCGTCCGAGCGCATCTCGCCGCTGGGCGTGTTCTCGCACGGCACCCACGTGGCCACCACGATCCTCGGCAACCACGGCACCGAGCAGATCATGAACGACGAGTCCTACGGCGAGGGCTCCGGCGTGGCTCCGGAAGCCAAGCTGATCTCCTACAAGATCTGCTGGGAGGACAACGACCCGAACACCGGCGGCTGCTACACTTCCGCCTCCGTGGCCGCCATCGAGCAGGCGATCGCCAACAACGTGGACGTGCTCAACTACTCGATCTCCGGCAACAACAACTCGATCGTGGATCCGGTGGCCATGGCCTTCCGCTCCGCGGCCGAGGCCGGCATCTTCGTGGCTGCCTCCGCCGGCAACTCCGGCCCGGGCCCGAACACGGTCAACCACTCCTCCCCGTGGCTCACCACGGTCGCCGCCCAGACGTTCTCCAACGAGCTGACCGGCACCATCGAGTTCGAGGACGGCACCAAGGTCCGCGGCGCCTCCGCCGCCACCTCTGAGGCCGGTCCGGCCGAGGTCGTGCTCGCCTCCGAGGTCGCCGCCGGCTCCGACGAGAAGGCCGCGCGCCTCTGCGTGCCGGGCGGACTCTCCGACGAGGCCGCCGGCAAGATCGTGGTCTGCGAGCGCGGCGAAATCGCGCGCGTGGACAAGTCTGCGGCCGTGGCGGAGGCCGGCGGCGTCGGCATGATCCTGGTCAACATGACCGAGGGCTCGCTGGACGCGGACCTGCACTCCGTGCCGACCGTCCACACCAACGACACCTCCGTGATCGACAAGGTGCGTGACAAGGACATCAAGGCCACCATCGTCCCCGAGGACACCACCGGCCTGCCGGAGGAGCCGCTGCCGCAGGTCGCCGGCTTCTCCTCGCGCGGCCCGTCCAACGCGGAGAACCAGGAGTTCCTGAAGCCGGACGTGGGCGCCCCGGGCGTCGCCGTCCTGGCCGGCGTCTCCGCCCTGGACCCGGACTACGGCGGAGACACCTTCGGCCTGATGTCCGGCACCTCCATGGCCTCGCCGAACGTGGCGGGCATGGGAGCCCTGCTGGCCGGCAAGCACACCGACTGGTCCCCGATGGCCATCAAGTCCGCCCTGATGACCACCGCCGACCCGGTGAAGAACTCCGACGGTTCGGACAACCAGGACAACTTCGCCACCGGCGCCGGCTCCGCCAACCCGAAGGCCGCCGCGGCCCCGGGCCTGGTGTACGAGTCCGACGCCAAGCAGTGGGACTCCCTGCTGTTCGGCGACATCGCCGGCCGTGACGTCAACGTCCCGTCCGTCGTGGTCCCGGACGTGGTGGGCTCCACCGAGGTGAAGCGCACCGTGACCGCCACCCAGGCAGGCACCTGGAAGTTCACCTCGGACGTTCCGGGCTTCGAGATCAAGGCCTCCCCGTCGACCGTGACCCTGGCCAAGGGGCAGTCGGCCGAGGTCACCCTGACGATCTCGCGCACCGATGCCGAGCTGGACACCTGGACCCACGGCTCCATGTCCTGGGAGCGCCCGGCCGCCCAGTCGGTGACCTCCCCGGTCACCCTGAAGGCCAAGGCCGCCTCGGTCACCGCCGAGAACGGCACCGCCGACATCGTCGACGAGGGCGCCTCCGGTTCCCACGACGTGGAGGTCAAGGCCGGCATCACCGGCGAGCTGACCCCGACCATCGCGGGTCTGAACCAGAGCGAGTCCGAGGCCATCACCAAGAAGCCGGGCGGTGAGCTCGATGTCGCGGAGAACGAGTCGACCGCCATCCGTGAGGTGAACGTGGCGGAGGGCGTGGAGTCCTTCTCCGTCGCCATCAACTCCGGCCGTGCCGGCTCCGACTGGGACCTGTTCGTCTTCACCCCGTCCGGCCAGCTCATCGAGCGGGCCACCGCTGCGGAGTCCGAGGACGTCACCATCAACTCCCCGGCGGCCGGTCAGTACATCGTCATCGCGCACCTGTACAGCACCGACGACGGATCCAGCGACGACGCCACCCTGGAGACCCTCCAGCTGACCGCCGACGCCGGCAACCTGACCGTGGACCCGAACCCGGTCCCGGTCGTGAAGGGCCAGACCACCAAGACCACCGTCTCCTGGTCCGGCCTGACCGAGGGCACCTGGCGCGGTGTGATCACCTGGGCTCCGGGTGTGACCTCCAACGTCACCATCACCGTGGGTGAGGGCGGCGGCCAGCCGGGCGACCCCGAGGTCTGCGACGTCGAGGACTTCTCGGACAACCCGGAGGGCTCGCAGTTCTACGGAGCCGTGCGCTGGATGCAGTGTGCGGAGATCACCTCCGGCTATGTCGACGGCACGTACAAGAAGCACCGCGACATCACCCGTGGTGAGTCCATCGCCTTCCTGTACCGCTACATCAAGCCGGAGCACACCGCTCCCGCCACCTCGCCGTTCTCTGACCTCTCCACGCGCTTCACGCACTACGAGGCCATCACCTGGGCGGCCCAGGCCGGCGTGACCACCGGCTACCTGGACGGCACCTTCCGTCCGAAGCGCGACGTGAGCCGCGGCGAGTTCGCCTCGTTCATGTACCGCGCCGCCGGTGAGCCGGAGTACACCGCCCCGGCCGAGTCCCCGTACAGGGACATCCTGCCGGGCGCGGCCCACTACAAGGCGATCTCCTGGCTGCACGACCAGGGCATCGTGGAGGGATACGGTGACGGCACCTTCCGTCCCGGCACCGACATCTCCCGCGGTGAGGTCGCCGTGATCATGGAGCGCTTCGACGGCACCCGCTGATCACAGTTCGGATCACCCGGTGATCTGACCTGGCGCAGAGGGCCCCGCACCGGCAACGGTGCGGGGCCCTCCTGCATGCCCGGGAGCGGCACTCCCTAGAATCCTGTCCATGCCCTCGCACGCCGCCCCTGCGCCCTCCGCACCGTTCACGCGCCGTCAGGGACTCTTCGCCGTGAGCCTGACGGGTGTCGCCGGCTTCGTGGACGGGCTGGCCTTCATCCATCTCGGCGGCTACTTCGTCTCCTTCATGTCCGGCAACTCGTCCCGCGCCGGTGCGGATCTGGCCGAGGGGTTCGTGGAGGGCTGGGCGAAGGCGATGGGCCTCGTGGCAGCCTTCGTGGTCGGCGTGATGCTCTCCTCGCATGTGCTGGGCCGCCGACGCCGTCGGCATCGGACGCCGGAGGACGGCCCACAGCTGCCCGCAGTGGCCCTCACCCTCGGCATCCTCGTGGTCGCCGCGCTGCTGGCCGTCGTGGTCGACGTCGCCCCCGAGCCGCTCGCAGGTGCCGCCGACGTCGTGGCCCCGCCGATCATGGCCGCTGCCATGGGTGCCGTGAACGGCACCTTCACCCGCGGGGGAGAGGTGACGGTCGGCCTCACCTACATGACCGGCACCCTGGTGAAGGTGGGGCAGCACCTGGTCGCCGCGTTCTCCGGCGGCAGTCGCACGCTGTGGCTGCACTACCTGGGGCTGTGGGCGGCGATCGCCCTGGGCTCCATCCTCGGAGCGGTGGCCTACCTGCAGGTCGGTCTGCAGGCCCTGTGGTTCGCGGTGGCCTCGCTCGCCCTCTCCCTCGCCCTGGCCCAACGACGACGGCGACGCGCCTGAGCAGGGCGCGGAGGCGTCAGCGCCGGCGCCCGGTGCCGGGCGTCCGGCGACCCGCTCAGCGGCCGGTGCCGCCGTACACGGTGGCCTCCACGTCCGTGTCCATGCCGAAGGCCGAGTGGATGGCCCTCACGGCGGTGTCCAGCTTGTCCTCGCCGGTCACCACGGAGATGCGGATCTCCGAGGTGGAGATCATGTCCACGTTCACGCCGGCCTCGTGCAGGGCCTTGAAGAAGGTCGCGGAGATGCCCGGGTTCGAGCGCATGCCGGCGCCGATCAGGGAGAGCTTGCCGATGGCCTCGTTGTAGACGATGTCCTCGAAGCCGACCCGCTCCTGGGCGGCCCGCAGGGCCTCGCGGGCCTCCTTGCCCTCCACGATCGGCAGGGTGAAGGAGATGTCCGTGCGGCCGGTGCCCTCGCGGGAGACGTTCTGCACGATCATGTCCACGTTCGCGTTGGCCTCGGCGATCACCGCGAAGATCTCGGCGGCCTTGCCCGGGATGTCCGGGACGCCGACGACGGTGACCTTGGCCTCGGAGCGGTCGTGGGCGACGCCGGAGACGATCGGCTGTTCCATGGGTTCGCCTTCCTTGATGGTGATGGTGTCCTCGGGGTCGGGGATCACCCAGGTCCCCTCGTGCTGGGAGAAGGAGGAGCGCACGTGCAGCGGCACGCCGAAGCGTCGGGCGTACTCCACGGAGCGCAGGTGCAGGATCTTGGAGCCGGACGCGGCCATCTCGAGCATCTCCTCGGAGGAGATCCGGTCGATCTTCTTCGCGGAGGGGACCACGCGCGGGTCGGCGGTGTAGACGCCGTCCACGTCCGTGTAGATTTCGCAGACGTCGGCCTTCAGTGCGGCGGCCAGTGCCACGGCGGTGGTGTCCGAGCCGCCCCGGCCCATGGTGGTGATGTCCCGGGACTCCGGGCTCATGCCCTGGAATCCTGCGACGATCGCCACGTGGTCCGTGTCCAGGGCGGTCTTCACGCGGTCCGGATTCACCGAGATGATGCGGGCACGGCCGTAGCTGGTGTCCGTCATCATGCCGGCCTGGGAGCCGGTGTAGGACCGGGCCTGGGAGCCCTCGGCGTGGATCGCCATGGCCAGCAGCGCCATCGAGATGCGCTCGCCGGCGGACAGGAGGATGTCCATCTCGCGGGCGGGGGCGTCGTCGGTGAGCTCAGCGGCGAGGTCGAGGAGCTCGTCCGTGGTGTCGCCCATCGCGGAGACCACCACACACACCTGGTGTCCGGCGCGCTGGGTCTCCACCACGCGCTTGGCCACACGCGTGATGCCGGCGGCGTCCGAGACGGACGAGCCGCCGAACTTCTGCACGATCAGACTCATGGTGTCCTGCCCTTGCGGTTCGGGGTCGGTGAAGCCGGGAACCGGTCCGTGCCCGCACACCGGAAGGGGTGTGGAGCCCATGCTGACCGGGGCCGTCCGGGGTCATCGTAGGCACGGTGCCGGGGCAGGTCCGACATGTGAGGTCGAATGTGTCCAGCCGGTGGACGCCGGAGGCCCGGCCCGCCTCCAGCTCAGACCTGAGACTGATGTGGGCCCGGGCTGGAAGGTGTCATCATGAGTCCATGACACAGATCACCTCGGCCTCGATCCCGGAGGTCCCGCAGCGGCGGGAACCCGGCGGGATCGACGCACACGGCCTGTCCCGCTCCTTCGGGGACGTGAAGGCCGTGCAGGAGATGGCCCTCTCGGTCCCGCCCGGGAAGGTCACCGCACTGGTGGGGCCGAACGGCTCCGGCAAGACGACGCTCATGCTGATCCTGGCCACGCTGTTGCGCCCGGACACCGGCTTCGTCACCGTCGACGGGATCGACGCGATGCGCGACCCGCAGGGCGCCCGCCGGCGGATCGGCTGGATGCCGGACACCCTGGGCGTCTGGGAGTCGCTGACCTGCCTGGAGATCCTGGGGACCATGGGCCGGCTGTACGGCATGTCCGGCGCCGAGGCCGACGCGCGGGCCGCCGAGCAGCTCGAGTGGGTGCAGCTCACCGAGTTCGCCAAGCGCCCCGCCCGTGTGCTCTCCCGCGGCCAGCAGCAGCGGCTGTCCCTGGCTCGAGCCACCGTGCACCGCCCGTCCGTGCTCCTGCTGGACGAGCCGGCCAACGGCCTGGACCCCGGCTCCCGGCTGCGCCTGCGCGACGACGTCCGCCAGATGGCCGCGGACGGGGTGGCCGTGCTGGTCTCCTCCCACGTGCTCTCGGAGCTCGAGGAGATGTCCGACCGCGCGGTGGTCGTCCGCGACGGCACCACGGTCTCCGCCTCGGAACTGGACGACGCCGCGGACCGAGAGCTGCGGTACCGCATCGCCGGCCCGGAGAACGCCCAGGGTGCGGCCCTGACGCGGGCGCTCGAGGAGCGAGGCATCCCCTACACCCACGGCAGGGGACGGCAGCGTGCCGGTGTGGTCGTTGCCGTGTCCGGTCGCCAGGCGGCAGCGCAGCTGCTGGCCGAGCTGGTCGGTGCCGGCGTGCCGATCGCCCACTTCGCGGAGGAGGGCTCCCGTCTGGAGGATGCGTACCTCGCCGCGGAGCGGCCGGCCGCGCCGGGCTCGTCCGGCGCCGGCACGGCGGCCGGGCCGGCAGCGAACGCCGCCCCGCAGGAAGGAGAGACCGCATGAGCCACGTCGGCACCCTCGTGGGGATGGAGCTGCGCCAGCGGATGCGCTCGCGCGGCTGGTACGTGATGCTGGCCGTCTTCTTCGTGCTCACCGGCCTGGTGACCCTCGGCGCGCTGGGCCTGTTCGGCCTGTCCGGGGCGGGGCCGGAGGAGCGGCAGGCCTCCGGCCGGCTGATGTTCGACTTCGTCGCGTTCTTCGTGCTCCTGCTGTCCCTGCTGATCTCCCCGGCGCTGTCCGCGAACGCCATCACGGGCGACCGCGCCGGCGGCACCCTGGCGATCGTCCAGGTCACGCCGGTGCGGACCTGGCAGCTGATGCTCGGCAAGTGGATCGCCGCATGGATCCCCTCGGTGGCGTTCCTGTTGGCGGCGCTGCCCTGGTTGATCGTGACCCTCGTGTTCGGTGACCTGCCGGTGTCCATGCTGCTGCTGGCCTGCCTGGTGCTCATGGTGGAGTTCGCCGTGGTCACCGGACTCGGCGTCGCCGTCTCGGCGATCTCCGGCCGCACCCTGTTCGCCGTGGTGGTGACCTACCTGCTGGTGGCCCTGCTGGGGATCGGCACGCTCATCGGCTTCGGCCTGGGCACCCAGTTCACCAAGACCACGGTGAAGGCCAACTACCCGGACTACTCCTCCACCGCAGACGTCGACTGGCAACCCGGACAGGTAAAGGAGTGCACCGGGCGGCTTCGGGACCAGGAGGTCTCGGACATGCGGCGCATCGGCTGGGCGCTGGCGCCGAACCCGTTCGTGCTCATGTCGGATGCCGTGGCTCCGGCCAGCCGGCTCCTGGACGAACGGGACGCCGCGGTCAATTCCCTCATGACCACGATCTCTGCGGGCACCCGCATCACCCAGCTGTCCCCGGAGGAGACCATCTACTGCGTGGACGGCATCCCGCGGACCACCGGCGAGCCGCTGCTGGTCGAGCGCGGCGGTCTCACCCCGGTCTGGCCGCTCGGCCTGGCCGTACAGGTCGGGTTCGTGGCGGTGCTGATGGTGTTCGGACACCGGCGGCTGAACACTCCGGCCGGACGTCTTCCCCGCGGCCTGCGGATCGCCTGAGCGGCCTCGTCAGCCGTTGAGGAGACGGCGTCCCTCGAAGGCCCGGCCGAGGGTGACCTCGTCCGCGTACTCGAGGTCGCCGCCGACGGGCAGGCCGGAGGCCAGCCGCGTGACGCGGATGCCGGTGGCGCCGAGCATCCGGCCCAGGTAGGTGGCGGTGGCCTCGCCCTCGAGGTTGGGGTCGGTGGCGAGGATGACCTCGTGGATGACGTCGTCCTGGAGGCGGGTGAGCAGTTCGCGCACGTGCAGCTGCTCCGGGCCGATGCCGGCGATCGGATTGATGGAGCCGCCGAGCACGTGGTACCTGCCGCGGTAGGCGCGGGTGCGTTCGATCGCCATCACGTCCTGCGACTCCTCCACCACGCAGAGCAGGGACGTGTCCCGCTTGTCGTCACGGCAGATGGCGCAGCGCTCCTGTTCGGAGACGTTGAAGCAGAGCTCGCAGAGCTTCACCTTCTCCTTCACGGTCCGGATCGCGTCGGACAGACGCAGCATGTCCTCGGACTCGGCTTCCAGGATGTGGAAGGCGATGCGCTGCGCGGACTTCGGACCGATGCCCGGCAGCCGGCCGAGCTCGTCGATGAGGTCCTGGACGGCACCGTCGTACACGTGTCACCTGTGGCTTTCTCGCGGCGCGTGGGGTGCCGCGTGGATGGAGTGTCCGCGTCGGCGGCGCGGGCAGGTCAGCTGTTCGGCTGCTCTTCGATGAGGCGGGCGCCGAGGATCCGCTCGACCACGGCGCGGCCGACGAGGCCGGACTCCTCGAGCGAGATGTCGTCGTCGCTGGCGACCTCGTCCTCCCAGGATACGGAGGGCTTGGCCTCGGCCGGCGGGGTCGTCGGCTCGGGGCGGGGTGCCCGGCCGCGGGCGGCATCACGGGCCGCCTGGACGGCCGCCGCACGCGGGTCGAGTGCCGGCCTCTCGCTTCCCGACGACGGCTCCTCACCTCCGCCTGCCTCCCCGCCTGGCGGACGGGACAGGTCGGCTGCGCTGGGACGGCCGCCCTGAGACGGGTCCGCGGCGCCGGGTCCGCCCGGTGCGCCGGAGCCGGGCACGCCTCCGGGACCGCCGGATCCCTCGTTCACCGGGGGATCGGCCGAGCCGCCCTCGGCCATGCGCTGCATCAGGGCACCGAACCAGGAGGCGGGGTGTCCTCCACCGCGCTCGGCGAGGGCCTTCGGGTCGTTGCCGGCGGCGGCCGCGGCGAAGGCGACCTCCCGGGCGGAGCGGGCACCGGTGGAGCGCTCGCCGGACGGGGAGCCCGCCGAGTCCTTGCCGGGGAGGCCGGGGACTCCGGTCTCCTGCGTCGCGGACGAGTCGTCGTGGTCCGGGGCGGGGACGCCCGGGTCCGGTGAGTCGTCACTGCTGGGACGGCGGGAGGATGGACCCTCTGAATCGGCAGCCGAAGCGTTCGGGCGCGGGTCGTCCTCGGCGGAGCGGTCGAAGCCCTGCGGTCTCAGGTTGCCGAAGCGGGCGGCGAACTCGGCGCGCAGCTCGGACTCCGGCCGCGCGAACACCGGGATCGAGTGCTCGACCTCCGGGACCAGGGGGCCCGGGTCGTAGGCCGGCAACGGGGAGCCCTCGGCCGAGGATGACGGGCCGGCCGGGTCGGTGCCCTGCGGTGCGGACGACTCGGCGGACGGGTCGACCTTGCCGCCCTGGACCGAGGCCGACGCGTCCTCCAGAGCCTGAGGGTCCTGACGGTCCTGACGGTCTTGTCGGTGCTCGTCAGCGGTTGTGTCGTCGTCCGCGTCGTCCGCGTCGTCCGCGTCGTCCGCGGCGGGCGCGGCGGGCGCGGAGGAACCGGAGGCGCCGAAGGTCTGCTCGGCCTCGGAGCCGGTGTCCTCCGGGCTCCAGCCCTCGGGACCGGCCGAGTCCTCCATGTCCGAATCCGGGTCGAACTCGGGGATGTCGGCCCACGGGTCGTCGCCCGGGGACCCGGAGGGGCCGCCCCAGTCCGGGGCGGTGTCCTGCGGGGTGCCCCAGGCGTCTGGGGAGGGCGCCGGCGGGGGAGTGGTCTCACGATTGGCCGGCCGCTGGCGCTGCTCGTGCTCAGGCGGGGCCGGTCGCTCGGGCTGCGGCGTCTGAGGGCGCGGACGCTCGGGGTGCTGCGGGCTTGGGCGCTCGGGCTGCTGCGGCACCATGGGGGCCGAGTCCTGCGCGGGCTGGGGGCCTGGATTCTGCGGCGTTCCGCCGTTCACAGGTCCGGCCGCCGGGGAGGGGCGGCCCTCAGCTTTTGGGTGCCGGTCTCCCTGGGGGCCGTCGCCGCCGAGGATCAGGTCCAACTCGGGACGGATGCCGAGGACGCGGTGCACGGCCTCCGCGAGCACCTGGTCGCCGCGGCGGTTCAGCAGGGAGCGTCGCGGGCCGTCCTGGGTGAAGCCGACGGTGAGCAGACGGCCGTCGAAGCCGGCGACGGACGCGTTGTCCTTGACCAGCATCCACACCAGGCGGGAGGAGTCCTCGAGCGCGGCGAGGATGTCCGGCCAGGCGCGGCGCACCATCTCCACAGAGTTCGTGGCCTGGCCGCCGGACGGCGGCTGCTCCGAGGCGGGGGTCGAGGAGTCTGTGCCCTCGGCGGCGTCCGGTGCGCCGGGGGTCTCCACCGGCGGGGCCTCGCTCTGCGGCCCCTGCGTCGAGGGAGCCTCGGTCGACGGTGTCTGCGGAGCCTCGGCTGGCGACCCTTGCGCCGAGGGAGCCTCGGTCGGCGGTGTCTGCGGAGCCTCGGCTGGCGACCCCTGCGCCGAGGGAGCCTCGGCCGTCGGAGCCTCGGCCTGCGGTGCCTGCGGTGCCTGCGGTGCCGTCGGTGCCTGTGGACGCTGCGAGACCTGCGGCGCCTCCTGAACCTGCTGGGCCGCTGGGGCCTGCTCGGCCGCCGGAGCGCCCTGACCGCCCGGCGCGGTGTCCTGCCGGCGCATGGCGGCACGGGCGAGCGCGGCGCCGGACAGTCCGGCCGCGGCGGCCACGCCACCGCCGCCGTCTGCACCGTCACTGGCGGCTTCGGCGCTGCGGGCCGCACCGTCCGGGGTGCGCCCTGCAGCCGCTGCATCGGCGGCAGGCGAGGCGGGCTGGGAGGGCGCGGGGCCGTCGTCGGGAAGGGAGCCGCCGGCGTAGGCGAGGCGACGCTCCAGGGCCTCCAGGCGGGCGGACAGGCCGCGGTGGGTGTCATCGGAGGCGGGCAGCAGCAGACGGGCCATGAGCAGCTCGAGGTGCAGGCGTGGGCTGGTGGCGCCGACCATCTCGGACAGGGCCTCATTGGTGATGTCCGCGAGCCGGGAGAGCTCGGCGCGGCTCAGCTGGGCGGCCTGCGCGGCCAGACGCCGGACCTGGTCCTCCGGCACCCCGTGGAGCACCGCGGACGCCTGGTCCGGCATGGCGCGGGCGATCACCAGGTCACGGAAGCGGTCCAGGAGGTCCTCCACGAACCGTCGCGGATCCTGTCCGGCCTGCACCACGCGGTCCACGGCCTTGAACACGGTCTGCGAGTCGTCCGCGGCGAGGGCGTCGATGACGTCGTCCAGCAGGGCCTCGGGGGTGAAGCCGAGCAGGTTCACCGCGAGGTCGTAGTCCACGCGCCCCTCGGCGGCGCCGGCGATCAGCTGGTCCAGCACGGACAGGGTGTCTCGCACCGAGCCGGTGCCGGCGCGCACCACCAGTGGCAGCACGCCCGGGTCCACCTGCGTCTGCTCGGAGGCGCACAGCTGCTCCAGGTACGCGATCAGCGGCTCCGGCGGCACCAGCCGGAACGGGTAGTGGTGGGTGCGGGAGCGGATGGTGCCGATGACCTTGTCCGGCTCCGTGGTGGCGAAGATGAACTTCAGGTGCTCCGGCGGCTCCTCCACGATCTTCAGCAGGGCGTTGAAGCCCGCCGAGGTGACCATGTGGGCCTCGTCGATGATGAGGATCTTGTAGCGGTCCCGGACCGGGGCGAACGTGGCGCGCTCGCGCAGGCCGCGGGCGTCCTCCACGCCGCCGTGCGAGGCGGCGTCGATCTCCAGCACGTCCAGCGATCCGGGGCCGCCGGTGGCGAGGTCCCGGCACGAGTCACACTCGCCGCACGGGGTGGACGTCGGGCCCTGGGCACAGTTCAGGCAGCGGGCCAGGATGCGTGCCGAGGTCGTCTTGCCGCAGCCGCGCGGACCGGAGAACAGGTACGCGTGGTTCACCCGGTCCTTGGACAGGGCAGTCCGCAGCGGGACGGTGACGTGGTCCTGCCCGATGACGTCCTCGAACCGGTCAGGGCGGTAGCGGCGATACAGGGCGGTGCTCACCCGTAGAACACTATCCGGTGTGCCGGACGTCATGGAACGGCCACGGAATACCTGTGGACGGCCGTTCCGTTGCGCCCATCATGACTCAGACCACCGCAGACCTGCGCAACGACGCCGAGCAGCACGCCCGCTCCACCGCCCCCGAGGACATGGGGGTGCGACTGGACCGCAAGGCGCTCGACGCACTGTTCGAGGGCTCCCACACCACCCAGCTGTTCACCGATGAGAGGGTGGACCCCGAGCTGATCCGCCGCGTCTACGAGGACCTGCGCTGGGCCCCGACCGCCATGAACAATCAGCCCCTGCGCCTCGAGCTGATCGAGTCGGAGGAGGCCAAGGCCCGGCTGCTGCCGCACATGATCGCCTTCAACCAGGAGAAGACGCGGCGGGCGCCGCTGACGCTGATCGCCTCCTATGACCTGGACTGGCACCGCCACATGCCGCACCTCGCCCCGTTCCGCGAGGGCTTCGCCGAGGACGCGGAGGGCAAGCCGGGCATGCGCGAGGGCATGGGCCGCACGAACGGCTGGCTGCAGATCGGCTACCTGATCCTCGCGCTGCGCGCCCACGGCCTGCAGGTCGGCCCCATGGCCGGCTTCGACGGCGACGGCATCGACGCCGAGTTCCATGGGGACACCAACTGGAAGTCCCTGCTCGTGCTCAACGTGGGTCACGCCCCGGCCGGCCACGAGAAGGCCCAGCAGCCCCGCCAGGGCCGCCTGGAGTTCGACCAGGTCGCCACGGTCCTCTGACTGCCCCGCGGGCACAGGGACGACGACGGCACAGGGCCCCGGAGCGCTTGCTCCGGGGCCCTGTGGTCGTCCGGGGGAGGAGTGCTCGGCGGTACGGGCGGTGGCGGCCCGTGGGTTCAGGCGGTGAAGGCGGTCTCGTCGAAGACCCAGGCCCGGCGGGGCAGCGCCCGGGGGTCGAACACGGCGACCGCGTCCTCGAGAGGCCCTGCCGGCAGGCCGACGGAGGCGAGCATGACGTCCCGCACGCGCTCGCCGACCGCGCTCAGGTTCGCGGGGGCGCCGACGGCGGCGAGGTCCTCGAGGGTGACGGCCCCGTCCCGCTTGGCCAGGCGACGGCCCTCGGCGTTCACCACGAGCGGGACGTGCAGGTACTCGGTGTCCGGGCAGTCGTCGCCGCGGGCGACGCAGAGCGCCTCGGCCAGCCAGCGCTGCCGCGGGGCGGAGTCGAGCAGGTCGTCACCGCGGACGACCTGGTCGACGCCCTGCTCGAGGTCGTCCACCACCACGGCAAGGTTGTAGGCGTAGGCGCCGTCGTTGCGGCGGAGGACCACGTCGTCCACCAGCCCCGTGACGGTGCCGTGGAGCAGGTCACGGGCGGAAGCCTCCGGGAACTGCCCTGAGGGGAGCCCTTCGATCCGGGCGGCGTCCACGCGAAGTGCCGCGGGGCGCTCGGCACGGCGGCGGTCCCGCTCGGCCGCGGACAGGTTCCGGCAGGTGCCCGGGTAGAAGCCGGGTGGACGAAGAGGCGCCGGGGAGGCGGAGGAGGGGCGGTCGTCGTGCTGTCCGGCGGGTCCGTTGGGCGCGGAGGAGGCTTCTGCGATGTCCTTGCGGGAGCAGTAGCACTCGTAGACGGCGTCCTCGCCGAAGCGGGTGCGCAGGGCTGCGACGGCGTCCGCGTACAGGGCGGTGCGCTCGGACTGGCGGACCGGCTCGGCGTCCCAGGTGATGCCGACGGCCGCCAGCTCGGCGAGCTGCTCCTCCTCGGCGCCGGAACGGACACGGTCCAGGTCCTCCACACGGAGCAGGAACGGGCGGCCGGAGGCGCGGGCGGCGATCCAGGCGAGCATCCCGGTGCGCAGATTGCCCACGTGGAGTCGGCCGGTGGGGGAGGGGGCGTAGCGACCGGCGGGCATCGTCAGGCTCCTCGGTGTGCGGGCCGGAGACGCCGTGCGGCGCATGGACCCGGGGAAAGTGAAGACCCCCCACGCACCTGCCAGAGCCCACCTACCCTTGCTACCTTCCGGTCCTGGGGGAGTTCAGCGAGATGACACCACGTGAGGGGCCGTCGACGAGTCTAGCAGTGAACCGGGGGACGAGCGATTCAGTGGTCGATTGGCATCGTCGGGAATCTGTGGTGTAGGCTCATCTGTGCCCTTGACCGGTTCGCCGGCAAGGGTGAACCAAGGAGGATTCGCCTAGCGGCCTATGGCGCACGCCTGGAACGCGTGTTGGGTTAACAGCCCTCGGGGGTTCAAATCCCCCATCCTCCGCGGAAGAAAAGCCCTCGGACTTCGGTCCGGGGGCTTTTCGCATGTCCGAAAGCCCTGAAAGACGCGTCGTGCCCCCTCGGTGACGTATGCTTCACCACCAACCGAGGGTGTTCTGCCTCACATAGCGCCAGACCGGCGAGAGGGGGAGCAGCGGCTCCCTCACACTGTTCTCTTCATCTCGGAGGCCACAGCATGTCGTTTGAGGAACTCATCGAACTCACCAACAAGTACGTCTGGTCCTCGGCCCTGGTGTACCTGTGTCTGGCCGCAGGCGTCTACTTCTCCCTGCGCACCGTCTTCCTGCAGGTGCGCTGCATCCCGGACATGCTCACTCAGCTGAAGGCCGGCGAGAAGTCCGCGGACGGCACGTCTTCCATGCAGTCGCTGATGATGTCCCTGGCCGGCCGCGTGGGCATGGGAAACATCGGCGGTGTGGCCACCGCGATCGCCTTCGGTGGCCCCGGTGCCGTGTTCTGGATGTGGACCGTGGCCTTCCTGGGGGCGGCGACCTCCTTCATCGAGTGCACCCTCGGCCAGATCTTCAAGGAGAAGGACCTGGACACCGGTGAGTATCGTGGCGGCCCGGCCTACTACCTCTCCAAGGCGTACCAGCACACCTCCTTCGGCGGCGCCCTCAAGGTCTACGCCGTGGTCTTCGCGATCGTGACCGTGTTCGCCACCTCGTACTTCCTGCCGGGCGTCCAGGCCAACGGCATGGCCGCCGCCATGGGCGAGGCGTGGGGCGTGGCGCACTGGGCCGTGGCCCTCGGCGCCGTGATCCTGCTGGCCTTCATCGTCATCGGCGGTGTGAAGCGCATCGCCACCTTCGCCGTCTACGTGGTGCCTGTGATGGCGGTGCTGTACATCGTCCTGGCGCTGATCGTGTTCTTCGTGAACTTCGACCAGATCCCGCACGTCTTCTCCCTCATCTTCTCCTCGGCCTTCGGCTCCCACGCCGTGTTCGGCGCGATCCTCGGCATGGCCGTCCAGTGGGGCGTCCAGCGCGGCATCTACTCGAACGAGGCCGGCCAGGGCACCGGCCCGCACGCCGCGTCCGCCGCCGAGGTGTCCCACCCGGCCAAGCAGGGCTTCGCCCAGTCCTTCGCCGTGTACATCGACACCCTGTTCGTCTGCACCGCCACCGCGTTCATCATCATCTCGACGAACATGTACAACGTGTTCTCCGAGGGCAAGGAGGACTCCGCGAAGCTGTTCACCGGCAGTGTGGCGGACTCCGTGAAGGTCGGGCCCGGCTACGTGCAGAACGGCTTCGACACCGTGTTCGGCGGCTGGGGCCCGTCCTTCGTGGCGATCGCCCTCGCGTTCTTCGCCTTCACCACGATCGTGGCCTACTACTACATGGCCGAGGTCAACACCTCGTTCCTGGTCCGCAACCTGAAGAACCCGATCCTGCGGCGCGGGGCCATCCGCGCCGTCCAGGGCCTGATCCTGATCTCCGTCGCCTATGGCGCCGTCACCACCACCGGTGCCGCATGGGGCCTCGGTGACATCGGCGTGGGCTCCATGGCCTGGCTGAACATCGTGGGCATCCTCCTGCTCCAGGGGCCGGCGTTGAAGGCGCTGAAGGACTACCAGCAGCAGAAGAACGCCGGGCTGGACCCGCAGTTCGACCCGCGCAAGGTCGGCATCCGGAACGCGGAGTTCTGGGAGCTGCGCGCCGACGGGCTGGTGAAGCAGGGCATGACCGGCGAGGAGCTTGCGGCCACGGCTGACACCGCGGACGCCCCGCGCCGCGACGGAGGTGCTCATACCAACTGAGCACCCGCTGACCGTCAGGGACGACGGCGGCCACGCACCTTTCACAGGTGCGTGGCCGCCGTCGTGTGTGCGGGGCCGTCCGGCCCCGCGGGTGGTCAGCCCAACAGGTGCGGGTGGAACTTCTCCGTCACCTTCGGGTGCGCCCGGGCGAAGCCCTTGAGCATGTTGGCCCCGAAGGAGGAGAGCATCGGGTTGTCCGGGTCGTCCGAGGCGCCACGGGCCTCGGCGGCCAGCTCGGCGGGCAGCTCCACCTGGTCCACCACGGCGTCCAGGCGCGGGGAGTAGAAGAACGGCACAGAGTAGCGGTCCACGCCCTCCGGAGGGGACTGGACCCGGTGGATGGTGGCCATGAGGTACCCGTCTGTGGCCACCTCGAGCATCTCGCCGAGGTTCACCACCAGGGCTCCCGGGATCGGCTCCACCGGCAGCCATGCGTCCTGGCCGTAGGGGCGCACTTCGAGGCCGCCGACCTCGTCCTGCAGCAGCAGGGTGATGAACCCGTAGTCCGCGTGCAGGCCCACGCCCTGGGAGCCGGCCTCGGTCACGCCGCCCACGTAGTGGGCGAGCTTCGCCATCCAGGCGCGGTCGCCGGAGAAGGCGTCGGCGAAGTGGTCCTCGTCCAGGCCGATGGCCACGCACAGCGCGCCGAGCAGCTCCTCGCCCACGTGGTCCATCAGCGTGGCCCAGGCCATGGCCTGCCGCTCCAGCTCCGGCATCTGCTCCGGCCACTGGTTGCGGCCCTGCAGATGCCAGTACTGGTCGTCCGGGCCGATCCGCTCGGCCGGCACCGGCTCGCGGTCCGGGGAGAAGTCCAGCTGCTCGCGGGAGTCTGGCCGCCCCTGGGTGCGCTCGGCGGCGATCGCCGAGTAGCCGCGCCAGTGCGGCGAGTTCTGGTTGTGCAGCGCCATCTTCTCCGCCTCCGGGCGGGCGAAGAACTCGGCGGTCACGCGGAACAGGTCGTCCACCTGGCCGGGCTGCGCTCCGTAGCCGACGATCTGGAAGAACCCGACTGTGTGCGCCGCATGCCGCAGCTGCTCCAGGAACTCGGGGTTCCGGGAGCCGTCCGGCAGGCGCAGCGTGGACATGTCCAGCACGGGGACCTCAGTGGGGGCCGGCTCCGTGCGCTGGTCCTGTGTGGTGAAGGTGGTCATGCCCACCATGAGACGCCCGGGACGGTCTCCGGCGCACATCGCGTTGCGCCGCATGTCCTGCGGTGACTCCGTGTGTCCGCCGGTGACCCCGCGTGACGGGTTCGGAGCCCGCGCCCAGGTCAGTGCCCCCGCAGCTCCTGCTCCACCCACTCCAGCAGGGATGCCCCGACGGCTTCGTGCACGTCCTCGGCGTCGCCGAAGCCCCGTTCCGCCAGGTCGGCCGCCGTCCGCACCGGGTAGGGCGTGTCCGGGACGCCGTCCGCCGGGCGCACGTCCACATGGTCCACGCGGGCGCCGCGGCCGTGCAGCCAGTCCGCCATCGTGTAGTCGGAGCGCGAGTCGCCGGCGGTGAGCCAGCGTGCCGGCAGCTGCACGCGCGCCTCGGCCATCATCTCCAGGGTGTGGGAGGCGCCGAGCGCCTTCCCGGAGTCTGCGTGCTGTACATCCACCGAGATGACGGTCGCCTCGACCTCGTAGTCCTCGGCCAGGCCCTCGGCCGCCAGGAACTCCTCGATGCGCCGGGCCACTGCGTCCCGGGCGGGTTCGTAGCGGCCTGTGTCCGCGTCGACCTCCTTCTCCAGGGAGATCATCGCCAGCTTCGTGTGGTCCTCGAACTGCAGCCCGTCCGCCAGCTCGGCGTTCACCTTCCCGACGACGGTCCGGAGCCTCTGAGGGACCGCCATCGGCGGCGACGTGCGCACCCAGGCCGGCAGGCCGTCGTCGTGGGTCACCCGCGGCAGGTCCCCGGAGGGGACCTCGGAGAAGGGGAACCACACGGCGCCCTTCTCGCAGACTGCGAAGGCCGGGGCATCCGCGGCGATGCCGGCGTCCCTGAGCGGGGAGAGGACGCGGCGCAGGAGGAAGTCGGCCGAGCGGCCCGTGTTGAAGCAGACCGGCACCCCGGAGGCGAGGAGGCGGGCCAGGGAGCCCACGATCGGCTCGGGCACGGTGCGGGTCTCGGTGGAGGCCACGGGGCCGTCCACGTCCAGCAGGAGTCCGACGGGGGAGATGTCGCGCATGTACCCACACTAGGTGTTGTGGGTCATGAGGTTCTTGACATGGGTGCCGGGCTGAGATGAGACGAGTGGGCCTCTCCCGCAGGATGGAAGTTCCTACACCACCGACCTGCTCGAAAAGACCCACTCATGACTCACGCTAACGCACCCCTGACCCCCCTGGCCGTCTCAGGATGGTCCACCGCCACCTGAACGACCGGATCCCGCAGGCACACGTGGCCGCTTAAGTTCCGGGTCTCACGGCCCACGGTGGCCACCTGGGTGGCCCGCTACAGGGCTCAGGGCGAGGCAGGACTTCAGGACCTGCCCAGCCGGCCGCACCGTTCACCTGCCCAGCTCGATCCGGTCCTGGTCGCCCAGATCCACGCCTTGAGAAGGCAGAAGAAGTGGTCGGCATCACCGGATCCGTCCGTGTCAGGGCCGTCGTCGTGCGCGACAGGTCAGAACAGCTGGCGCAGGTTCGCCTTCGCGAGGTCGAGCAGCTTGGTGCCCTTGCCGTCGAGGACGGTGCGCATGGCGTAGAGCGCGAAGCCCTTGGCCTGCTCGAGCTCGATGCTCGGCGGGATCGTCAGCTCCTGACGCTCGGTCTTGACCACCAGCAGGGCAGGCCCGTCGTGGGCCAGGAAATCGCCCATCACCGCGGGCAGGTCCGTCGTGTGGTCCGCGCGGAAGCCCTTGATGCCGACTGCCTCCGCGATCGCTGCGAAGTCCGGGTTCTCCAGGCCCGTCCCATAGGGGACGAACCCGGCGGCCATCATCTCGAGCTCCACGAAGTTCAGCGAGTCGTTGTCGAACACGAGCGTCTTCACGGGCAGGTCGTTCTGCACGAACGACAGCAGCTCGCCGAGCATCATGGCCAGCCCGCCGTCGCCGGCCATCGCCACCACCTGGCGCGTGGGCTCGACCGCCTGGGCGCCGACCGCCTGGGTGACCGCGTTGGCCATGGAGCCGTGGGACATCGAGCCGATGATCCGGCGGCGCCCGTTCATCGTCAGGTACCGGGAGGCCCAGATCACCGGGGAGCCGACGTCGGGCAGGAACACCGCGTCATCGTCGGCCATCTCGTCGAGGAGGCGGGCCACGTACTGCGGGTGCACGCGTCCGCGTCCCGGGCTGGCCAGCTGGTCGAGGTCCTTGCGGGTCTTGGTGTAGTGCTTGAGCGCCTTGTTCAGGAACGCCGACGACGAGTTCCCGCGCAGCAGCGGCAGCAGGGCCTGGGCCGTCTCCTTCACCCCGCCCACGAGCGGCACGTCCACGGCCACCCGCCGGCCGATCTGCTCGCCGCGCACGTCCACCTGGATGACCGTGGCGTCCTCGGGGTAGAACTGCCGGTACGGCAGGGAGGAGCCGAGGATCAGCAGCGTCTCGGCCTCCTTGAGCGCGTGGTAGCCGGAGGCGAAGCCGAGCAGGCCGGTCAAGCCGACGTCATACGGGTTGTCGTACTCGATCCTGTCCTTGCCGCGCAGCGCGTGGACGATCGGGGCCTGCAGACGCTCCGCCAGGGCCACGACCTCGTCGTGGGCGCCGGCCGCACCCGCGCCGGCCAGGATGGTGATCCGCTTGGACGAGTCCAGGGCCTCGGCGGCCTCGCGCAGCACGGAGTCCGCCGGCATGACGCGGGACGGGGTGTGACGGATCACCTCGGGCTTCGCGGAGAGCTCGGTGAGGGCCACGTCGCCCGGGATCACGAGCACGGCCACGCCCCGCTGCTCGACGGCGGCCCGCATCGCGGTGCGCAGCATGCGGGGCATCTGGTCCGCCGAGGAGACGTGCTCCACGTAGACGGAGCACTCGCGGAACAGGTCCTGCGGGTGGGTCTCCTGGAAGTAGCCCGAGCCGATCTCCTCCGACGGGATGTGCGCGGCGATCGCGAGCACCGGGGTGCGGGAGCGCTGGGCGTCGAACAGGCCGTTGATCAGGTGGAGGTTGCCCGGACCGCACGAGCCCACGCAGACTGCGAGCTCGTCCGTGAGCTGGGACTCGGCGGAGGCTGCGAAGGCCGCGGTCTCCTCGTGCCGGGTGTGCACCCACTGGATGCCGCCGTGGGAGCGCAGGGCCTCGGTCAGCCCGTTGAGGGAGTCCCCGGGCACGCCGTACATGCGGCGCACGCCCGAGGCGTGGAGGGTCTCGACGATGTTCTGGGCGACAGTGGCCACGGTGGAACCTCTCTTTGGTCGGGAGGCGCCCGGGCCGGTTTCGGCAGGGGCGCGGCATTCCCTTCCACGCTAGGGGTCGAGGTCCAGGCCCGGCGAGGGGCGGCCGCCCGCAGGGGGCGTCCGATCCGGTCAGCGCAGCAGGTCGCGCTCCACCCAGCGCAGCAGGGACTCGCCCGCGGCGACGTCGGGCAGGTCCCCGGAGGGCACGGGGCCGTCCACGTCCAGCAGGAGTCCGACGGGGGAGATGTCGCGCATGTACTTTCACTAGGGGGCGGTGAATCCACAGTCCCCGCATGGACTTCTCGTCGGTGTGGATGCCTAGGTGTACCCGGCCATCACGTTGATGACACTCGTTGAGCGGGAGTCTTGCCCCCAAGC